>NZ_JAPWAG010000038.1:0-17132 GCF_041432775.1 Pauljensenia sp. 20925_1_34
TCGCAAGTCGCCGCGGTTGAGCTTGTTACCCGCGCATGCGGATAGGAAACGAGCACGCGGATAGCTTATGAACATGCGGATAGCTTCGTAACCTATCCGCGAGCGCCTAACCTATCCGCGAAGGCGTAACCTATCCGCGAGCGCCTTACCTATCCGCGAGCGGCACGCCTGTCCGCCGCCGCGGTTAAGCTTGTTGCCAGCGCATGCGGATAGGAAACGAGCACGCGGATAGCTTATGAACATGCGGATAGCTTCGTAACCTATCCGCGAGCGCCTAACCTATCCGCGAAGGCGCAACCTATCCGCGAGTGGCACGCCTGCCAGCCGCCGCGACGCTCATCCGTTGTGCTGTCGATCGGTCTGGGTGGCTGGCGCCCGCTCGCTCAGGTAGGTCAACAGCGTGATGGCGCCCGCCTTGGACAGGGGCTCGTTCCCGTTGCCGCACTTGGGGGATTGGACGCAGCGCGGGCACCCGTCCTCGCAGTCGCAGGAGGACACGGCCTCGAGCGTGGCGGCCACCCACGACTGCGCGCTGGCAAAACCTGCGAGCGCGTGGCCAGCGCCGCCCCGGAACGCGTCGTGAATGAACACGGTGGGTGCGCCCGTGTCGTCGTGCAGCTCGGTCGACAGACCGCCCAGGTCCCAGCGGTCGCAGGTGGCGACCAGTGGCAGGATTCCGATCATCGCGTGCTCAGCCGCGTGCAGGGTTCCCGCCAGGTTGGCCGCCTCGATCCCCATGGCCGCCAAAGCGGTGGGGGTGAGGGTGAACCACGTGGACTTCGTGGGCAGCGTGTGCGTGGGCAGGAACAGCTCGATGTTGCGGATGAACTCGAGCCCGGGCAGGCGCAGCAGGTCGTAGTCGGTGACCCGCGTCGACACGTTCGTCGGCCCGTGATGCCAGGCGACCGTCCCGTCGGCGCTCACCCACGTGTCCTCGACCGCGCACACCTCGACGCTCGTGTGGGTCGCCGAGCGCGTGCGCAGGGGAGTGCGCACCTCCTCCACCAGGGCGACGCGCGCGTCGTCGGCGCGTGCGGGCGGGATGATGATCGACGAGGCCTGGGCCGCCTCCCGCTCTCCACCCCCAACGCGGTTGGTTTGCTGGGGGCCGCCCGGCACCTCGGGCAGGAGTGCGCGCGGCCACCCCTGGGTGGCGGGCGCGGCGGGCGTGGTGAGGGAGCTGAGACTCAGGACGTGGAAGGTGCGCCCCTGGTGGATGTAGATAGCGCCGGGGAAGACGTGGGCGTCGGCGGAGGCCTGGTCGATTGTGCCGACGACGGTGCCGGTGGCGGCGTCGACGATCTGAACATCGCCGGCGGCTCCCCGCAGGTCGGTGAGGTCGCTGGGGCGTTCGGGGCGGGTGGCGTCCCAGAAGAATCCGGCTGGGCGGCGCTTGAGGTATCCGTCGGCGACGAGGCGTCCCACGACTCCTCGTAGCTCCGGTCCAAAGTACGAGATATCGGACGGCGTGATCGGTATCTCTGCGGCCGCCGCGGCGACGTGCGGGGCCAGCACCCACGGGTTGGAGGGGTCGATGACGGAGGCCTCGACCTCACCGAGAATGTGCTCCGGGTGGCGCACCAGGTACGCGTCCAGCGGGTTGTCGGAAGCGATAAGCACCGAGGTTCCCGGCGCGCCCGCGCGACCCGCACGCCCGATCTGCTGGCGCAGGGATGCGCGCGTGCCCGGCCAACCCACCGTGATCGTCGCGTCCAGCCCGGAGATGTCCAGGCCCATCTCGAGCGCCGACGTCGTCGCCAGCGCCCGCACGCCTCCGGTGCGGATCGCCTCCTCGAGCGCCCGGCGCTCCTCGGGCAGGTAGCCGCCCCGGTACGCGCCGACCCGCCCGGCCAGAGCCGACCCTCGCGACGAGAGGCGGTCGCGCACCTGCGCGGCCACGGCCTCGGCCCCCGCGCGCGAACGCACGAAGGCGAGGAGGCGCGCCCCCTCTTCGACGAAAGCGGTGGCCAGGTTGGCGGCCTCGACCCCGGCGCTGCGCCGCACGATTGGGACCTTGAGGGTGGCAGTGCCGGGCGGCGCGTCGAGGGCCTCCAGGAAGGAAGAGATGTCGACCTCGGACTCGTCGGCCATGATCGCGCCCTGCCACAGGACCAGTTCGTGGGCGCCCGCAGGCGATCCGTCCTCGGTGATGGCGACCGCGTCGCGCCCCGTGAGCGCGCGGCCCACCGCGCCCGCGTCGCGCACGGTCGCGCTCAGCATGACGACGCGCGGATCCGCCCCCAGGTGGTGGGCGACGCGCAGCAGGCGACGCACAACCAGCGCGATGTGCGAGCCGGTCACGCCGCGCCAATGGTGCGCCTCGTCGATGACGATGAGGCGCAGCGACGCCAGGAAACGCGACCAGCGCTGGTGCGACGGAAGCATCACGTAGTGCAAGAAATCGGGGTTCGACAGGATCAGGTCGGCGCCCGCCCGCGCCCACTCCTTCGCCTCGCGCGGCGTGTCCCCGTCCACGGTCGTCGCGCGCACGCGACGCAGGCGCTCATCGACGAGGCCGGGGCTTCCTTCCGGGTCCGCGCTCGCCTGTGTGTCGGTGGGCTTGTCGTCCTGGCCAAGCAGCGCCATGAGTGAGGCCAGCTGATCCGCTGCCAGAGCCTTTGTCGGAGCCAGGTACAGGGCGGTCGGGCGACGGTGAATCGCGGAAATACGTGACGAATCCTCGGCTTCCACCAGGTCTGAGAGGATCGGCGTCCACGCGGCCAGCGACTTGCCCGATCCGGTCCCCGTCGCGAGTACGACGTCGCGGCCCTCGCGCACAGCGTCCATGGCCTCGCGCTGATGAATCCACGGGCGCTCCACGCCGCGCCGCGCCCACGCGTCCACGACCGCCGGCGACACCCATTGCGGCCAATCCGCGATCCGCCCCGAGCGCCCCGGCAGCGTCACGTGGCCGAGGAGGCGATCATCCCCGGCGCTCAAGCGCTCCAACACGCCGAGCAGGTCAGCGGGGGAGGGAGAGGACAGGGACGCGGCGCGCCCGGAGGACGCGCCTCCCGGCTGAGTGCGGACGGAGGGGTCGCCAGCGCATTGGGCAGACGTGTGCTGCCGAGAAGAAGGGGCGTCCCCAGAGCGCGCGCGATCGGGCGAGCCCGCCACGGCCTCGTTGGAGGAAAACTCAGAAGGGGAGGGGGAAACTGAGCGCGCGGAATCCGAAGAATCCGAAGAAGACGGCGAGCGGTCAGCGCTCATCCGACTCCGGGTTCACCCACCCCAGGGCCTCGGTGGCCGACTCCTTGACGTATTGCATCGCCGCGATACCCGTCGAAATGCCCGAGGCAATGACGTCGCGCAGCTGATCGTTAGACAGGCCAGGCTTCGTGTCCACCACGAAATCCGCGTACACGCCCAGCTTTCCCTCGGGGGTCGTCGCCGTGTAGACGGTCGGAAAGTACTTCTCGCGATTCCAGTTGTCCGCGGTCGCGAACATCGCGTGCTCGCCGGTTTCCGCCGGAATATCCGGCTCCCACAGCGCGCGAATCGACAGGAAGCGCCCGGCCGCGTCGAAGGACACCAGGAAAGGAATACGGTCGAAGATCGCACCGCCGGCGCGCCCCTCCTCGATCACGTCCAGGGCGTAGCCCATGTCGCGAATCCCCGCCACCACGCGCTCAAAGTCGGCGGGGTAGGGCGTCGTATCGTCCTCGGGAACCACAAAAGGAACGTTCATTGCTGCGCCTCCGCACTCTTGCCCGCCCAATCCACGAACCCGGGCAGCGTCACCTCAAGGTCCGCGAAGAACCCCATGATCATCGACATGGAGGTCTCGAAAAAGTGATCCAGCTGCGTCTGCGTCAACCCGGACAGGACGACGATGTTGCACTCGGCGATCAGGCCGTACTGCGTGCCGTCCTCGAGGGGCGCCACGTAGGCCTTGGGGCCGGTGCGCGTCGAATTGCAGGTCGCGACTTCGCGGGCCAGCTCCCCGAACTGCTCGGGCGTGCGGGCGATTCCGCGCCACTGGGCGCGCAGCTGCAGGATCTGAGGGTTCGTGGCATTCCAGAAAAACGCGGCGTTCGGCGTCAGGTACGCCAGCTCACCCTCGTTGTAGTCGCCGAAACGTACGTCGCGAGACCGCAATAAATCTCGAATACGGTCAGTGCTGACAGGTGAAGAAGCGGCCACTGACAACTCCCGAGTGAAACGTGCAGAATCGGACACACCCACTCTAACCGAGGCCCCTCACGTGCGCGCGCCCACATCCGCCTCACCACTCGCCGCGAAATCGCTTGTGACGAGGTCGTGGTTCGCTCGTCGGGTAGCGTCCATTACCGCTGGTCCAGGCTTTGAAACGCGTCTCCAAGCCATGATCGGCACCGACTAATCCGCGAAGTCGCGCCACACTCCACTACAGTGTGTACCGACATCACCGCATCGACACGAATGGAGGACAGTTTGGACGACCCTAATTCCGTGCTGCCCTCCGACCCGACCGTCGACGAGTCCTACACGCGACACTCGCGCCCCGTCAAGCCTCGCGCACGCTCCGGCGCTCGCGCCGCAGGCGAGGAACGCGGGTCTGCGACCGGCGCTGCCAACGCCGCCGGGGCCAAGGGGCGTAAGGCCGCCACGGGCACCGCCTCCACCAAGGAACGCCCCACTCGCGGGCGCACGAAAGCCGACCCGAGCGTCACCACGGACGAGGCCGGGGCTGAGCCCACGCCTCGTCCCCTGAGCGCCGATGGCTGGTATCGACGCAAGCTCTGCCGACGCCTCGTCGGCGTCGTCTCCTGCATCGCGGCGACCGCGCTCATTAGCTACACCGCCCTGAGAGACGCGTACGGGCAGGTGCTCGACACGATCCTCATGGAAGGGACGATGAGGTCGGCCCGCCACTATGAGGCTTTCTCGATGCTCGTCACCGGCCTCGTGTCCGTGCCCGTCCTCGTCGGCGTTGGCGTCGGCGTCGCTCTCCTCGCGGCTGTCCGGCGGCGCGCCACCCTGGCCGGGCGAGCCCTCGGCGCTGTCATTGGCGCCAACGTCACCACCCAAATCCTGAAGGACTACGTCCTCACGCGCCCCAGCCTCGGCGTGACGACCGGCGTCGTGAACTCCCTGCCGTCTGGCCACACGACCGTCGCCGTGACCCTCTCTCTGGCCCTCATCGTCGTCGCACCCCAATGGTTCCGCGGCCCCTCCGCCTGGATCGGGTGGGCGTGGACCTCCCTCATGAGCGTGTCCGTCATGATGGAAGGCTGGCATCGGCCCTCCGACGCCATCACGGCCGCCCTCATTGCCGGCGCGTGGGCCCTCGCCCTGTCACCCATTGAGCGGCGACCCCGCCACGGCGTCAAGATTCAGCGCGCCATGGTGTGGGCGTGCCTGGGGCTCATCGTCATCGCGGTCGTCGCGACCATCGCGGCCATGTGGGGTTTCAGCATGTCCTCCGCGGCTCCCGGATCCGGCTACGGGTTCGAGGACTTCCTGGAAATCCGACCCTGGCGCTCTCGCGTCCTCGGCGTCGCCGCCGTCGCCTGGGTGAGCGCGATCTGCGGCCTCATCATCCATGAGGTCGACCGCCTCGCGGGCGAATAATCGCTGCTGCCTGCGACAGCCCGGGTTATGGATGCCTGGGGGCGGCGGCCCGCCCGCGAGATCGCCACACGCGAGCCTGCGGCTCGGAGTGGTCGATCTCGAAGCCCGGCCAGGCCCTGCCGCCGCCCCCAGGCACCCTAGTTGGGCTGCTCGCGGGTGGACTGTCTGTATGTCCGGCCAGGCCCTGCCGCTGCCCCCAGGCACCGTAGTTGGGCTGCTCGCGGGTGGACTGTCTGCATGTCCGGCCAGGCCCTGCCGCCGCCCCCAGGCACCCTAGTTGGGCTGCTCGCGGGTGGACTGTCTGCATGCCCGGTCGCCGCCGAGGCCGCGCTCCTGGGATAATGGGGGTGCCCGTTGTTGCCTCGTGAAAGAATCGCTATGGCTCCCGCCTCTGCTGTTGTTACGTCCAAGCCTGCGCGCCTCATTCTGGGCCTGCTGCGCCTCGCGGTTGGCTTCATCTTCCTGTGGTCGTTCCTGGATAAGACCTTCGGGCTGCATTACTCGACCGGCCCGTCGCGCGCGTGGATTCGCGGCGGCACGCCCGCGCAGAGTTACCTGACGGGCGCCACGACCGGCAAGCCTCTGGCCTCCTTCTTCGAATCCCTGGCCGTGCCCGCGATCGACTGGGCGTTCATGCTGGGTCTGCTCGGCATTGGCGTGGCGCTGGTGCTCGGCATCGGTACGCGCCTGGCGGCCTTCGCGGGCGTCGTCATGCTGGGCTTCATGTACGCGGCTGTCGCCCCGTGGGTGTGGGGCTCGCTGAACCCTGTCGTTAACGAGCACCTGGTCTACGCGCTCGTCCTGATTCTCATTCCGCTGACGAGCGCGGGCGACACGCTGGGGCTGGGTACCTGGTGGAAGGGCCTGGGCCTGGTGAAGAAGCTGCCCTTCCTCATCTGATCCGCATCCATCGACGAGGCCGTGGCCGGTTTTCCGGTCGCGGCTTCGCTGTGTGTTGGGGGGCTGCGGTGTCGATGGTCGTTGTGTCGTGGTTTCCCAACAATCTCGCATGCAGTTCCCCGTGATTGTGAGCGGGAAAATGAGGTCAGGGTCACGGTTTCCTAACAATCTCGCACGTAATTCCCGCGCACGTCTTTCAAACATTGAAATTCGCTCGTTGGAATTGCAACGTTTGTGGCGGTTGTTGAAGTATCAAGCAAACGAATTACGTGCGAAATTTCTGACGCAGGGGCTTGGGGGCGCGGGGAGTGGGCCACCCCGTCGGTTCGAGCATCTTGCTACGGGACATTGGTCCCCCGTCGGTTCGAGCATCTTGCCACGGGACGTTAGTCCTCGATGGATGTCGAAAAAGTGCGCGCGTGGCGAGGGGAACAGGGCGACTCGCGAGATGAGTACATGTCACTCGAATGACACTAGATATTGTGGTGACTGTTCGTCGGAAATACTAGATCTAGTGTTTCGTGGTGGCCATGCCCTACATCTTGTGGAGGCTCGCACCGGGCGGAGGGCAGCGCCTCCACCCACAGTGCCACGGCCTCGTCCCACAAGGGCGGAGCATCCACGACGTGTCGAACACGCATCCGAACAGCACCGGCGCCCACAGGAGTGCAGGGCCCGCGGCGGCACCGAGATGAACAACAAGCGCCCAGAGCAAACGTGCGGAAACGCAGAAAAGACAGGACCAGGAACATGACTAGCGCACCCCGCTACGACGTCGACGCCATCGCAACCGTGCAGGAGTACCTCGACCGCTCCGACTGGCGGGTGAACGCCAACGCGAACCAGGGGTATTCGCTCGGTGGTCTGGTCCTGAACTCTGCGGGCAAGATCGTCGCCAACTACTGGCTCGAACACGTCTACACCCCCGAGATCGGCGCCCCGCACCGCGAGGGCGACTACCACATCCACGACCTCGATATGTTCGCCGGGTACTGCGCCGGCTGGTCTCTCAAGCGCCTCATCCAGGAGGGTTTCAACGGTGTTGGTGGCGCGATCGCCTCGGCCCCGCCCAAGCACTTCTCTTCGGCGTGCGGCCAGATCGTCAACTTCCTCGGCACCCTCCAGAACGAGTGGGCGGGCGCCCAGGCCTTCTCCTCTTTTGATACCTACATGGCCCCCTTCGTGCGCCTGGACAACATGGAGTACGAGGAGGTCGTGCAGTGCATGCAGGAGCTCATCTACAACCTGAACGTGCCCTCGCGCTGGGGCAGCCAGTGCCCCTTCACGAACCTGACCTTCGACTGGACATGCCCGGACGACCTCGCGGACGAGTATCCCCTTATTGGCGAGGAGGTCGTCGACTTCACCTACGGCGAGCTGCAGCGGGAAATGAACCTCATCAACCGCGCGTTCATCGAGGTCATGACGGGCGGCGACGCGGACGGGCGCGTCTTCACGTTCCCGATCCCGACCTACAACATCACGCCCGACTTCGACTGGGAGGGCGAAAACGTCGACGCCCTCTTCGACATGACCGCGAAGTACGGCCTGCCCTACTTCCAGAACTTCATTAACTCCGACCTGGACCCGCACATGATCCGCTCGATGTGCTGCCGCCTGCAGCTGGACCTGCGCGAGCTCCTCAAGCGCGGCAACGGCCTCTTCGGGTCGGCCGAGCTGACCGGTTCGATCGGTGTGGTCACGCTGAACATGGCGCGCCTCGGCTACCTGTACAAGGGCGACGAGGAGGGCCTCGTCGCGCGCATGGATGAGCTCATCGACCTGGCCTCGAAGTCCCTCGAGATCAAGCGCGAGACCATCCAGTACCACATGGACCACGGCCTCTTCCCCTACTCGCAGCGCTACCTGGGCGCGCTCGACAACCACTTCTCGACGATCGGCGTCAACGGTATGAACGAGATGGTGCGCAACTTCAGCGACGACGCCTACGACCTGACGGATCCGCGCGGCTTCGACATGTGCGTGCGCGTCCTGGATCGGGTGCGCGAGCGCATGGTCCAGCTCCAGGAGGCCACCGGCCACATGTACAACCTGGAGGCCACCCCCGCGGAGGGCACGACCTACCGCTTCGCGAAGGAGGATCGCAAGCGCTTCGCCGACATCATCCAGGCGGGCACGCCGGACGAGCCCTACTACACGAACTCCTCGCAGCTTCCCGTGGGCTACACGGACGACCCGTTCCAGGCCCTTGAGGATCAGGAGGTCCTGCAGGGCAAGTACACGGGCGGCACGGTCCTGCACCTGTACATGGGCGAGCGCGTCTCCTCGGGCGAGGCCTGCAAGGAGATGGTGCGCCGCTCGCTGACGGCCTTCAAGGTCCCCTACATCACGATCACGCCGACCTTCTCGATCTGCCCGGTCCACGGCTACCTGGCCGGCGAGCACTTCACCTGCGAGAAGTGCGCGGCCGCCCACCCCCACGCGGAGCCGCAGGCCTGCGAGGTGTGGACGCGCGTCATGGGCTACTTCCGCCCGGTTCAGTCCTTCAACATCGGCAAGAAGGGCGAGTACCACGAGCGCCAGATGTTCTCCGAGAGCGCCGCGGATGCGCACGGTGAGCTCGTCAGCGCGTTCCCTCCCGCGGGGAGCCGCTGACGTGGGCGCTCGTCCCCATGACGGCGAGGCCGGGGCAACCCGGGAGGGCACGCTGAGCCTGAGCGTCCCCGGCCTCGTCAGGGGGCGGGATGCGCGCGAGTGGACGCCGGACGACCTGCAGATCGCGGGCCTCGTGCCGATGTCGACCGTGGACTGGCCGGGGAAGTTCGCGGCGTCCCTGTTCTTGCAGGGGTGCCCGTGGGCGTGCCCCTACTGCCATAACAGCGCGATCATCGACCCGCGCATTCCGGGCGTGGTCGCGTGGAGCAAGCTCGAGGATCTGCTGGCGCGCAGGCGCGGCCTCCTGGACGGCGTCGTGTTTTCCGGCGGCGAGGCGACCCGCCAGATCGCCCTCGGCGCGGCGATGGCGCGCGTGCGCGAGCTCGGCTTCGGCGTTGGCCTGCACACGGCCGGCCCCTACCCGCGGCGCCTTGAGGACCTGCTGGGCGCCGGCCTTGTCGACTGGGTGGGCATCGACGTGAAGGCCACGCGCGATAACTACGAGGCCGTGGCCGGTCGACCGGGTGCCGGGGCGCGCGCATGGGAATCCCTGGGCGTCGTCCTGGACCACCCCGAGGTCGACCACGAGGTGCGCCTGACCGTTTATCCAGACGGTCCGGGCGACGGTTTGGCCGTTGCTCGCGCGGCTCGACGGATGGGCGTCAAGTCCTTTGCGCTCCAGCAGGCACGAGAATTCGGTACACCGGAAGGTTTTGAGGCCTCGCGCGGTGGATGGGACGATCAGGTGTGCGCGCTCGCGGCCGATATCGAGGAGCTTAATTTTGACACCTTCGTCTTCCGACATAACTTGTAGGGGTTTTGTCAAGTGACAGAGCCGTATCGTGGTCAGGAAACCGGACAAGGTTTCACCTGTGGCGCGTGAGCGCGGTATTGTGGAATAACCGCGTGACCGATGAAGTCTGGAGCACCGATGGCAGAAGAGCTGCATTTCGATAATCCTGCGGCGGCAGCCCAGGACCCGTCGACCGACGCCGAGGCGCTGCGCCAACTGGCGTACCGCTACCCCGAGCTGCGTCCGGTCGTGGCCGCGCATCCCCGTGCTTATCGTGGGCTGCTGGACTGGCTGCACCAGTTCAACGATCCGGCGATTAACGCCGCCCTTGAGGCGCGCGATGACTACGACGGCTACATCGACTCCAACGGCTACCTCGTCATGCACGGCGACGTGTCCGGCGCCGTTGCGGGTTCGTCGATTCGCACCTCCGAGTCCGGCATGTACGTGCTGGGTCAGGGCGGCGTGAATTCGTACTCCCAGGTCGAGCGCACGACCCCCTACACCGCTGTCGCGGGCGCGAACAAGCCGGTCCCGAAGGTGGGAGCGCGCGAGCAGGTCGTCGCCCAGGTGCAGCGCCAGTCGATCATGGGCAACACGGCCGCGCAGGATCCCGATGCCACGGCCGTGTACCCGTCCCCCGTGGTCTCCTCCTCGTACCCCACCCCTGGGGGATCGCCTGCCTCGGCCTCGGCGAGCACCCAGACCACCCAGCAGATCCCGCAGCCCGTGCCCACCGCCACCCCGGCCGCCCAGTCGGCGGCTCAGCCGGCGGCCAGCAAGGCTCCGAGTGAGCGCCGCCCGCTGTCGATCATGGCGATCGTGCTCGTCAGCCTGGGCGTCATCGCGGCGATCCTCCTGGGCATCGTCATCTTCGTGTTCACGCGCGGATACGAGGGCCCCGCGGGCGGTTCGAACCCGACGTCCTCGGCGTCCTCCTCGACGAGCCCCCAGCCGTCGGCCAGCGCCACCACCAGCGAGCCGGTCAAGTACCCGGCTCCCGCGGGCGCGGTGAAGGTCGATAGCTTCACCATGCCCTCGCGCAACATCACCTGCTCCTTCTCGGACACCGGCGTCAGCTGTGGCATCGCCGAAAGCAACTGGGCCGAGGAAGGCTACGCCTCCTGCACCGGCGGCAAGGTCGGCGTCCTGAAGGCCACGAAGGACGAGTCCACGCAGTCGTGCGAGAGCTCTATGCCCTCGGGTGGGGACACCATCGCGCACGGTGTGGCCGCCACGAAGGGCGACTACGCGTGCCGTTCCACGGCGGACGGCGTGACCTGCTGGAACACCAAGTCCGGCAAGTCCTTCGCTCTGGCCCGCGCCGGCTGGATGACCGGCTCGACCGGCGAGATTTTCCCCTCCGACTTCGAATGGAACCAGTAAGGCGACGCGATTGTGAGCGGATCCCGAGGATGTGCTCGGGGTCCGCTTCTTTGGTGGGTGCTCGAGGCCCGGGCGGGGCCACGCTCGCAGCGTACCGGCGCGCTCACGGCCCCGGGCGGGGATTCGCCGTGCAGCGGCGCCCGGCCCCGGCCTCGTCCCCGGGGACGTTACTGCGGCTTCTCGATGGGACCCAGGATCAGGTTCGCCCACGCGGCGTGCAGGGACTCCTGGTCGGAGGGCTGGAACAGGCCGGCGAGCGCGTCGCGGTACAGGCGCGAGAGCTCGTGCGTGTTGTAGTAGGCGCTGCCGCCGCACGCTCGCATGGCCTGTTCGACGGCGCGCAGCGTGGCCTCGGCGGCCGCGTTCTTCGCGGCGGAGAGCTGGGGCATCCAGGAGCGGCCGCGGTCCACGCCCGCGTCAATGTCGCGAGCCAGTTCCCGGATCTGGGGGCCGACCGCGTTCATGATGAGGGCTGCCTCGGCGATGCGCCAGCGGATGTCGGGGTCGTTGGAGTAGGTCGTCTGGTTCTTCACGGAGCGGCGGCGCGCCACGTGCTCGGCGGCCACCTCGACGGCGCGCTCGCCCACGCCCTGGTAGGTGGCGGCCAACAGGATCTCGAAGTGGGAGAAGATGCCGAAGATGACCGGGTCGGTGCTCGGGCCCGGGTCCGTGATCGTCAGGATACGATCGGCGGGCACGGTGACGCCCTGAAGGAGCGTCGTCATGGACTGGGTGGCGCGCATGCCCAGCGTGTTCCAGTCGTCCTTGATCGAGTAGCCTTCGTCGTCGCGGTGGACGATGCCGAACACGGACTTGGGGCCCTCCTCGGTCTCCGCGCGGCCGAAGATCAGCAGGCGCGTCCACACGGGGGACAGGGAGGTGAAGATCTTGGTGCCCTCGAAGGAGTATCCGCCGTCTGCCGTCGCGGTCGCGCGCGTCGTCGAGCCGAAGAGCACGAGGTCGTTGCCGGGTTCGGAGATCCCGAAACCGAAGACCTCGCCGGCGGCCGCGTCACGCAGGATCTGCTCGCCACGCGCGTTGCCGGCCGCGACCAGGTGGCGTCCCAGGCCGACGATAATCTGGTGCATGTTGATGCCCAGCGCAGTGCCGGGCGCGGCCTTGGCCAGCGCCGTCTGCTCGGCGGCGATCTCGGTCAGGCTCAGGCCGGCACCCCCGAACTCGGTGGGGACGAAGGCCGCGAGGTAGCCGGCGTCTCGCAGGTCGGCGAGATCGCGCTCGGGGTAGGTGTTGGTCGCGTCAGCCTCGGCGGCGCGCTCGTGGATGCGGGCAAGGAGGTCGGTGTCCAGGAAGCTCATCGCAGTCCTTTTGTCGGGTTGTTTTGGGGACGAGGCCGGGGCCTGATCTTAGGGTGCCCTTACTGTATCGCGGGGTGGGGTGTGGCGAGATGTAACGCTCCCGACGGGGCGTTGTCTGGCCTCGGGGTGCCCCTATTCGATAGTGTTGAGACCGTGAGTACACCGAATGAGCCCAGCCCTGCCCTCACGCCGCGTCAGCGGTTCCTGCGCGAGCGCCAGCAGCGCCAGAACCTGACTTTCGCGATCGTGGGTGTCGCGCTGATCGCTATTGCGTCAGCAGCGGCCCTCGTGTTCTCGGGAATCGTGTCGGTTCCCTTCGGTAACGACTTCTCTGTGAAGGTCAAGTACGCCGAGGTGGGCGACATCCCGTGCCCGACGGCGGACTCGAAGCCCGTGTCCCCTTCGCAGGTGTCGGTCACGGTCATCAACACGACCCAGCATCAGGGCCTGGCCTCCAAGGCCACTGACATGCTCACGACCGCCGGATTCCAGACGGAAGAACCCAAGAACGACGACATCGAGTACACGGGCAGGGTGCGCATCACCGCAGGTCCGAACGGTGTCGACAACGCCTACTCCGTGGCGCGCTTCTTCCCGGGCGCTCACGTGCGCCTGACCGATTCACAGGACGCCGCCGTCACGGTTGAACTCGGTACCTTCTACGACGACGCGATGAGCGCCGAGGACGTCCAGCGCGTCCTGAAGTCCACCGACCCCATCGCACAGCCCGCGAAGTGCCGCCCGATGTCGGGCTCCTGAGACCGGAGGAATAAGCAACGCGGAAGGCCGCCCCTCGGGGCGGCCTTCCTGCTTGTCGGGGCGGGGGCGGCGCGCGTCCCGCCCCTCCTCAGTGCTGGGAGAGGGGACCTGCTGTGCCCCGGCCTCGTATATTGTCGAGCAGCGCGTGCCCGTTCGACCCGTACCACACGGGGATGCGCTCGGGGACGGTCCACAGGGCGTCGGGCACCATGGCCTCGAAGCTGCCGTGCGCCATGAACTGCTCGATTTCGGACAGGGAACGGATCGCGATGCCGGCGACGCACTGGGGGTGCTCGCGGGCGAACTCCGCGTAAATCTCGGGGTCGTGCTGGCCATCGTCGCCCACGAGGAGCCAGCGCACGTGTGGGAACATGCGGGCCAGGCGGCGCAGCTCGCGGCGCTTGTGTTCGGGTCCCGAGCGGAACCAGCCCGTATTCGAGGGGCCGAAGTCCGTCATGAGGAATCCGCCCGCCGGGTAGCCGGAGCGCTCCAGGAACGAACGCAGCGTGGGCACTACGTTCCACGCGCCGGTCGACAGGTACATGATGGGGGAGTGGGTGCCCTCGGGTACGCCCTCCGACGAGGCCGACGACGTCGTCAGGGTCGTCAGCAGGTCGGCCATGCCGGGGACAGCCTCGCGGGAGGAGACGCGGTCCAGGAAGGCGTGCCTGGCGGCGGTGACCAGGCGCGGGAGCATCGACACCATGACGGTGTCGTCGATGTCGGAAACGACGCCGAAGTGTTCGTCGTCGGAGATGATGCGCACGCGCACGCGGGCCGGGCGCCCGGCGCGGATGCGGCCCTTGCGGGGGCGCTCGTACATTGCCGAGGGCGGGGCCGGCAGGGGGGTCGCGGTGCGCAGCGTGGTAGCGAGTTTGGAGGCCGTGTCTTCGGAGAGGCCGAGGGCGCGCACGTCGCCCGCGTGCAGCACCTGGATGGTGGCGTTGTGCCAGCCGGGTTCGAGGCCGTGGCCGAGCACCGTCATATCGACGAAGCCGCCGCGGTCCGCGAAGGCGAGCCTGCGGGCGGTGCCCACCGTCACGAGGACGGGCTGGCGGGGGACCTGCGCGTTGAAGAACTGGCGCCATCCGCGGCGGTTTTGCAGCCACGTGCGGGAGTCGTCGCCGCGGGCCATGAGGACGCGGCCGAGGATGCGGGCGCTGCGCTGGGAGCCGATGCCGCCGAAGCCGACGACTCCCGGGTAGAACCAGCCTTTCGACATGGCCGCGACCAGCAGGGTCGACGCGAATTCACCCGCGCCGGCGGTCAGTGCCAGGGCGAGTGAGGGGGACTCGTCGTCGATGAGAGGGGGACGGAATAGCATCAGGCCAATCATAGGGCTTCGCGGCCCCGGTGGCGCAAGGATCGGGGCTTTTGGGTGCGAGTGGCCCATGGTAGGCTGACCGTGTAGGAAAAGGGTGTGAAGATGCATGTGACAGGTCTTTCCCAGCGTGGGGAATCGTCGCTGCGACTGGAGGGGAAACCATGCGACTACTGCTGCAATTAGGCATCGTCGTCTGTCGATTCGTTAAACGTGGACCGGGTGCCATTGTCGGGCTCGCTCTCCTGCTTGCGTGCGGGGTCGGCCTGGCATCCTGGTATCGAGACCTGCCTGTGACTGAGCCTCAGACTCCCGAGACGCTCGCGCGCGAGTACGTTGATCTAATCTTCACGGGTCGCTACGCGGAGGCTGAGGAGTACGCGAAAGTCGAGTCGCGCACGTGTTCTCGTGGCGACTGCTTTCTCGATCCATCGCTCGCCACGCCCATTGAATATCCGCAGCTGGTCGAGCTGACGGTCAAGCCAAGAAGCGGAGAGCGGAACAACGAGAGCTATCAGGTGCTCGTTCGATACACCCTTGGGGGAAAGGAATCGTGGGGCAGCTTTACCATCGTTAAACAGCCTGAGCACTACCCGACCCCGGGAGTGCGAACGGTGGGCGGATGGATGATTTATAAGCCCTGGCAGAGTCAATCAACGATCAGGATCGATGATGTCTTTGCGTCTGCGAGTGTTGGCGACCTTGAGGTCTATCGGGGGCATGGCATTGGTTCCGGGCGGAGGAGCTACTCGTGGGAGTACATCACGATGCGAGGATATCCTGCCATGTACGACCTCAACGTCACGAAGATTGCCGACCGGTGGCTTGTGCTGATACGCGATCGGAATAATCAGGAGGAGGATTATGGCGATTATGATTCTGTCCCCTTCTCTTTGGGGGAGGAAATGTCAATCGAAGCGGTCATGGCACCCGAGGACTACGACGAGCTGTACGTCCAGGTTGAGCGCGAGCTCCGTGCCTGTCTGCGTGGCGAGCCGTCCCCTGTGTGCACTCGCCAACTGTCCGGGAAGGGTGAGGAAGGGGCTGTACTGACGGTCGTTACCGATCTTTGGAACCGCCCGAGTCTTGACTCTGTGACCGAGGAGGACACCCTCTCGGTGGAGGTGACATTCCCCGATGGGCGCACGGAGTTTGTTCGGGTGAAGTGGCGATACTCGCAAGACTCGACGGGCACGGTGAGCATCACGTTGGAAACTGAGCTCCCCCCGTGGGAGAAGGAGAGAAGGGGATGACGATGAGGCTGATTCGCTATGTCAAGCGCGGGCCGGGAGCGTTTGTGGGGCTGGCACTCCTGCTGGTCCTCGGGGTCTTGGGATGTACCGCGTATGGGGACTCTCTGCGTTCTCAGATCACGCCTGAACAGGCCGTGCGAGCCTACGTCCAGCTGATCATCGACGGGAAGTACTCGGAGGCTGAAAAGGTTATTCCCGCCCGGGACAAGCGGTGTGGCGGAAGGTCGTGCAGGGTTGGCGACGACATCTCGGAGCTGCGCGTTGAAGCCCCGCAGCTGCTGGATGTGACGGTGAACAAAGATTGCGGGGAGAGGAACGTCAGGTGCATTGCGAAGGTCCGCCTGCTCGTGGGAGGTGTCGAGCAGGAGTACCAGTTAAGCCTCACTCGTGACGAGAGCGAGGGATCCCCCGTGACGGGATGGTGGCACCTAGATGGGGCACTATACGGAGAGTCAACGGTTGTTCTCGACCCGTTATTCGCGACGGCGACGTTCGGAGACGACTACGAGTTCGCGCAAGCGGGTCCCACAGCCCCCACGGGGTCACAGTGGCGTATTATTCGATCGGCCTACCCCGGGGTGTACGAGCTTCGCGTCTTCCCGATCGCTCATCACTGGCGCCATGTTCTGAGCGACACTCAGGGCAATGAGCGGTGGTCCGGGGAATCGGATAGCATCCCCGTTTCCCTCGGTGGAAACTATCAGCTGAGCGCTGTTTTGTCGGAGCGTGACTTCAACGATGTTCACGTGGATGCCGAGCAGGAAATTCAGCGGTGCGTGCGCGGCGAGGAATCTCGCGTGTGCCTGCAGCGCCTACGTGGGCACAGCGCCGAGGGCATGAGGGTGTCCTTTGATGATTCACCCGAGGACGTCGCCGTCTGGAAATCCCCAATTGATCTGCACGAGACCGGGGTGACGGTAGCCTACGCGGATGGGACGTCGAGCCACTTTAACCTCTGGTGGCGCTTCGCGGTCGATGGAGACGACGTGCACGTTACCTACACGTCTGGCCTCTATCAGCGAGCCATGCCGGTCGATGGCTCGGGTTCGACGATGAACGAAAGGGCGTTCTGATTCATCGGTGCCGCCGGTGTTCGCGAAGTGCGAGCGCCGGCGGCACTGTCGTGCGCCGATTAGTGGCTCTTCGCATTGTGGGGTGTGGGTGGTGTTCAAAGCGTCCCGGGGATCGTGGGCAGTGTCGTGGGACGACGACCGAACACAGGAGTTCGCCTTGGG
>NZ_JAPWAG010000039.1:0-16499 GCF_041432775.1 Pauljensenia sp. 20925_1_34
TCTGCAAGCCGCATCTGATGAACCCGCCCGCTTCGCAGGCGTGCAGGTGCTGGGGGTTGACGAGAGCCATGTGGCATCACCAGGACCGACGCCGCCGGGGTCCACGTGAACTCACCGGCATCGTAGACCTAACACACGGGAGGTCGGGCACTGTATACAAGAACTGGCTGGCCAAGCTCGGCAAAAAATTCGGCTCCAACACCCAGATTGCATCTCTAGAGCCCTTCCAGGGATAGCAAGAACGCCATCGATAGCCAACTCCAGGAGGCAACCCCACCAACTACAGACTCCGAATACTCCTCATCACCACAGGCCTAGACGCGTCCACCCACACCCACCTGTGAAGAGCCAGAGATCTTGACTTCGCCAGCATCAACATTTGGTCTCGATCCCGGCCGTCGCCAGTCAATCCGTTCATGCAGCACACCACCACAGCTCTGAGCAACTCAGATCAGACCACTCTCACGGAGTATACGAATCTCTCGAATAGTTTCCCTGACTTCAGACTCGTAGCCATTCGTCGCGCCGATGTAGAACGCTCGCAGCCCCTTACTTCGCAACAGCTGCGTGACGAGAACTGCGGTGATACCTGCCTGCGAGAAGACGAAGAAGACCGACTCGTTGTCGCGTATCGAAGCCTTTGATAGGAAGGAATCGACGAGCTGACCGGCAACTTGATCGTAGCCATCAGCCTTGATTTGTTTGGCTTCAGACTTCTCCAAAGTCGCAACCTCATCGATCGCGACACCATGATCGAGAAGCATCTGTACACCGTCTACGCTCCCCATAAACGGGACTTGATATCGCTTTCTGATGGTCGCGTCAACGAAGATGTAGTCTTTATCTTTCTCAACACAGTAGGGAATCGATTCAATCGGAACCTGTACTACATTGAGGCGAGAGGTTTCAACCATGCTTCGGAATTCCTCGCGGGCGCGACTCAAGGCAATGATCAGTTGCAATATCGATATTCCAACAGCACCCGCAAAACACCACCAAAGCGCATATGTGCCTGCATTAATAAATTTCTGTTGCGGGGGCGTAGCCTCTGTAATGCTCAACAATGCAGCAATACATACCAGGATAACAAATTGGATGAAAAGTGTTACGAAAGCTTTGACTAGTTCTCTAGTGCTCCTAGTAAATCTACTTACACGCTTTTCAAGACTGTAAGAATGGACAATATCTTTGGCAATTTCACGCGTCAGCTGTTGCTTCACCAAATTTGATGTTTCATTTCTAAACCCGAGAGAGCCACGCTTTTGAAAAATGCGCAGATACTTGACACCCTTTACCTTGCGTCGATAACTAAACCAATTCTTAAAATCGAAACCATTCTTAATTGCCTTATAAATTTCGATCGCCAGTTTTGTGAATGTTCCGAGCGCTACGAGGAAACCAATGCCTTTCGCAGCATAATCAATCCACTCCACAACTACTCCTTCGTTAGTCGAGTCATGTCCGCATCGACAGTCTCACAGGCACTTTATCACCGGACATTACTCGAGCCGCATGGGTGTCAAACCATGAACAACCCGCAGCAAGCTGTTCAAGAGCCACATGTTTAACATTTCAACCCATCAACTTCTCGGTGCTAACACACCGGATACGCACCGACCCCACAGAAGTTCAGTCACGGGTCACTTGGCGTCCCCAGCGTCCCTCTCGAACCCAACCTGCCACAACCCCATATCGAGGAGCTTCATCTGCGGATAGATGAGGTCATCAGTCCGCATTCCGCGCCGCGCTTCCTCGAGGCGGTCGTTATGGGCCTCGTAAAAATCCGCGAGTTCGAGGAGAGATTTCTTTTGATAAGTCTTCTTTTCTAGGCCTAAATACCTCGCTCCTTCTTCGAAGAATCTGTCGTACGCGGGCACGCAGCCGAGCGTTCCCATCAGGATTTTCGTGATGAGGACCGGGGACACAGGAGTCGTAACCTCACGCCCTGCGATCTGGTCGCGGATCGGATCGAAATGGGCGGCGATCTTGTCGGACAGCTTCTTCAGCTGCTTCCAAACGTCATCGTTTCGCACATCCGCGCACGCGAGCCCAAACAGGCAGTCGTACTCGGGCTTGAGGATCTCCTCGACGATGGGCGTGTGCACCTTGTAGTCCTTCTGAAGTATGAAGCACGAGCCCCGATACATTCCCCAGCTCGCCAGGTAGAAAGCGAGGTGCAGGCTCAAATAGTCATAGTCCGGAGAAGGGTCGGTCCGCGCATCTCGAAAGACGCGATAGCAATGCTCCCACGAGCGGGAGCGCCCGTTCTCATTCGCGCGCGCGTCGTCGTAGAAGGTCTGCGCAGCACTAATCAACTCATCGATGGCTTCCATATCATCTGACCTTCCAGATAGAAATCCAGCCCGTCCACTCCAAGGGAGTGGCGGATGAACGGTTGACTAAAACGTACATCGTAGTCCGTTTGGGAATCAAGCCTATCCCGACTCTTCCGAGTTGAGTGTGAGTGACCGGGTGTTCGTCGGGGGTTGCAGGTAGAGCTCTTGGTCCTTGATGATGAGCGGACTTCCACCCATGCCGTCATCACAGAACGCGAGCAGATCCCCACAAGAGCAGGCACCAGGCATCGATACGGATTCGCATTCACAGCCGTTCGCGGATTCCGCCATCAAGTTATTTTGGCAGCCTAGTACCCCCGCGCCCACTCTCGCAGCGCCGCTTCGACGACCTCGGACGCACTGTCGTACCCCTCGTAGGTTGCGCGCAGCATCGCCGCCTCGTACACGTCCTCGTCGATGCGCACCGTGACCTCGACGACCGGCACTCGAGGAGCAACTCGCTCCACCGCGTCCGGCTGCTGCCCCAGCCTCGTTCCGATCGTCAGGCCGTTCGCCTCCGCCCACCGCCGGATTTCGGCGTTCTGTTCCGCCATGCTTGTATCGTCACGCTTCGTCATAGTCATATGTGTACACGAGGGTCGTCCATCTGTCTCACGACACACCCAGCACCCCACCCGTCGTCCGCGACCCGGGGACCGGCCACGGCCTCGTCAATCCTCGTGCGCCTCGGGCTGACACTCGACATCACGCACCCACTCGCGCACCGCGGCGCGGAGGGCTCCCGACCGTGACGTGATGCCCTCACTGGACGCGCGAGCCATCATGGCGTCGAAAATATCAACGTCAAGGCTCGTGGTTACGGCCACTCGTGGCGGGGGCACCGGATGTCGCGCCCGCTCCTCGCGTAGGAAGGCCACGAGTTCTTCAGCTTCTCCGGATTCAATGAGCCAGCGTTGGAGGTCGACCTTCATCTTCGCATCCGCTCGGTTACTGCGCTTCCTCATGGGGACAGGTATACACGGCACATGCCTAACATAATGCGCGACACAGTCACTGCGCACAGATTGACACGGATCAAGGCTTCTCCTGTCAGAGTGTTTCACGTGAAACAATTGATAACTCAAGAGCGCTCCCCCATCAAGGAACTCACTGCACGCGCACACTCCATTCCTTTATGCCGAAAACCCCGGCGCGCCACCAAATCACATCGTTTCTCACCTCATCAGCACCACTGTCCAAATAGTGGCCCACAGTTTCACCTGTATACAGTACGCAAGTCGCATGCGCCGATTGATGTTTGACAAGGTCAGGCAGGTGGCGCGTCCACCATCTGCACATCTGCGCTACCCATCACCATTACCCGAGAAAACGTGCATGATGGTTACTTTATATTCTTGATGTTTCATATCAGTTCAGGGCGTATTCTTGCGTGCTAACAGGGCGCACCTCCGATGGCGGGGGTGCGTTGGAGGCACCTACCTCATCGTGGAGGTTGATAGATCATGATGGTTCCGCCTTTGTCTGAACGTCCCGTGACCGAGGAGGACGAGGAGCAGTTCCGCCGCGAGTCGGCCCCGCGTAAGTACACGCTGTGGGAGCGGTGGAGTGATTATCGGGCTGATGTGAAGCGCAACCGGCCCAATGGAGCCAAGGCTCGTTTTCGGGCGTGGATGGACGCCGACGCCGTGGACTGGGGGATCCGCGTCGCCATCGTGTTCTTGTTCATTGGCGGATCCTACTCGCTCTACATCAACGGTGTTGCTTACGGCTGGTGGCACGCCTGGGGCGAAAAGCCCACCGTTGCTGCGACGACTACCCCCGCTGCTCGGCCTTCGCCGTCCACATCGAGCGAGCCAGCCATGTCGGGCGGCTACGAGATCGGACCCGACGGCGTTCTCGTGCGCCCAGCCGAACACGCGGCCTCCACCTACACCAAACCAGAACTACCCGAAGAAGCCAAAGAAAACACAGAAAGAGGCGCAGAACTCGCCGCCGAATACCTCCTCGATACCTTCACCTATGCATGGAACACCGGAGACACACAGCCCTTCGCAGACATCACAGAACCAGGAGAGAACTTTCGAGAGACCTACATTCAAAATATAGACAACATCTACTCTAAAGGATGGGTATACGGAAATACTTCCACGATCATAAATATCATTGCAGTTGAACCTGTCTCAGTAGAGAAATTCCATGTTGAACCCAATACCATCGGTGTGGCATTTCAGATCGAAAGCACAAATGGAATTGCATGCAGTCGACAAAAGATAACAGAAAGCACCTCCTCATATAAAGCAGAACTTACTCTATTCATGACATGGAAGAATGAGCGCTGGGTCCTCACCGAGGGAGACATTGACTATGAAACTAAGAATTAGTGCATCATTATTATATGTTACCTCTATTATCTTGATCATATCGTGTGCGAATATACAATCTGCCGTTGCAGATGACGCAAATGCACCATGCACGACTGCTAACGACAACCCTTTTGGTTTTTGCGCCGACACGACGCCTGGCGGCGTCAATGCAAATGCGTGGAAAACGCGCATAAAGAATTACCCAGCTCCGACCCCAATGTACCACCGCCAACTGTAAATGATCGGAGAGCAAAGATGACAGCTGAGGCTACCCCGGCTGCTTCATCGCAGCCCTTCAAACGTTGCGTTGAGGTTTTCGTCGGGAAGGCTGCCAACAGTCCGATTGTCTCTGATGATGCCACTGTCGTTCGGTGCGAGCTTCCCCCCGACCCTGAGGGTGGGCCAAATCAGGACCCGGGACGTGTTCCCACCACGCACGACATTCTCTACATGGCCTCCACCATCATCCACGCCGACGGGGCTGGGTTGTACAAACGGCCTGACGGCGTCTCGTACACGAATAAGTTCATTCCCTCTATTGTTGCGGTCACCAGTCCCACCCAGACCCACGTGATCAACCTGTTAGGTCACGACATCACGATCACGCTCACGGCCACGAGTTATGAGTGGAGTTGGGGTGATGGGACCCCGAACCTGGTCACCACCTCCACAGGCTCGGTGTGGCAAGACGGTATGGACCTCAACACCGACCCAAGGTTGATCCGCCACTACTACACGCCCCCGCAGGGGTGGCGTTCCATGCTCGATGGCCCATACCCCCACGAAGACCGAGAAATCACGCTGACCACCACATGGAGCGGAACAGCCACCAACCCCTTCACCGGGGAGACCCAGACCATCAACGGCCTGGTCACCACCACCGAGACCACCGGCAAGTTCCCCCTGTCCCACCTCGTCATCAACAACACCGACACCTGGGAAGAAAAACAAGGCCACTAACCCGGCCAATGAGAGAGGAAAAAACATGAGCGAAGAAAAGGAATTCGTACGGAAGCCACGCCCCTGGATCATCGCGATAATCGCCGTTGTCACGGTCATCGCAGCATCTCTGCTCGCCTTCCGCGCTTTCAATACCAGAGCAAACGCCGAGGCTGAAGCTCATCCACAATCAGCACAATCTGAGGCCCATCAATCCACCGGCAGTCAGTCTGGCGACGCACAGTCAGGAGAAACCCCATCCCCTACGCCTACACCAGCTGAGATCACCAAGCCCACTCCCCCGAACGGCCTACGCGAGGGAGGCCTAGTGGGTGCTCAAGTAACAGCGGTATGGTTCGTCGACTTGTGGGAATACGCATTTAACACAGGCGACACAGGTGATTTTATGGCCCTGTGCCAAGACGGAGACTTTTGCGACGATTTTTCTGAGGACATGCGAAGCTACCACGAAAACAGAATCGTTACAGTACCCTTAGAGATCAACATCCAACCAGATGGGAATAGCGCCTTCGGTTGCTACCTACGAACAAGCGGTATCTCAGGATTGTGTGTGCACCTCTCACTGTCTCAAAAGAGTGCTAGATTCAGTAGTATAGGACCAACCAACGATACCCGTGAATATACAACTGTGCACACAGTTGAGGCAAGCGAAACGCAAGAGGAGTACTACTCTTCAATCATCATTTTCTTAACAGAAGAAGACGATGGCTCATTTGTAGTGCGCAATATCGATTGGATCGATCCCGAACACACCTGATACCAATACTCAACTATATGAGCCGAGTCGATGCACGTAGAGAGGCAGATCAGATTTCCAGAGCATAGTGAGAGCAGAAGTACCCATCCACTAGAAAGGATACGAGAACTAGCCCGTTAACACCAGAATGTTTCACGTGAAACAATGACCGCACCAAGATCGTCATCGACGACGACACGGTCATCAATCTGAGGAACACTCCCCCACATCATCCCCACAGTTGTCCCGGTGGACACAGGCCATCGGGACAACACCACACCACGGTCAAGCCTTCGCAGCAAGCTCGTAACGCACCCAGCGGCGCTCACCCGTAGACGTCACCAGGCCTCGGGACACAAGGTCCCGCAGATCCGAGCGTGCCTCCTCAGCGGTCACACCAAAATGCTCCCTATATTCCCCGTTGCTCCAGGTACGCCCATGACGCATGTCGACCAACGCCTCCTTCTGGCGCCGATTCAAACCGGCCGCCGCCTCCAGCCCGAGACCGCCAAGCCACGTCAAGTCCCCATCCGGAATCAGCGCAGCTTTCGGAACGCACACCATCAAGGAGGCCCAGGCACGTCTATAGCACAATTCAAGTCACCCAAAGACTGGTGCCCGTCACTCGCCTCAATTCATAGAAGCTCATTCCTATCTCATAGAACCCCATTTCTATGTCATAGAAGGGCGTTTCTATGACATAGATGCCCCTTCATAGCTCATAGAAGCCCATTTTTGCGTCATAGAACCTCATAGAGAGGCATCTATGATTCATAGAATCGAGCGAGGTCTGGGACCTCGAGTCCGCAACAGGAACAGACACCAGCGCCACAAACATGTGTTTCACGTAAAACAGCCGCTTTACACTTCATTGCTCCACCACTCGCACCACAGGCAACAGAAGCAGCACCACGCACCGCTCACACAACCGCCCAAGTCCAGGTTCGAACCCGTTACCACCCTCGCATTGTTTCACGTGAAACATTCGGCACCTATGCCCACAGGCGCGCGCACCCGCAATCGCGCAACCACACACCAACCACGCACCAACGACCACCGACGACAAGCGGGGTGCCACCCCTCGGCAGCACCCCGCTCAATCACTCACGCACACCTACACCGCGCGCATTCCCTCAGAGCCGCACACCCGCAGCGCCCCACGCCCACACCCGCAGCGCCCGCAGAGACCTACCGCCGCAAAGCCCCGCGGCACCCCCGCAGACCAGCTTCACCCCCGCCTTTCGCGCAGGCTCCGCCTCTCGCGCAGGCTCCGCGCGAGGACCCCATGCCTCGGCGCGAAGACCCATGCGAGTACAAAGCACGCGGTGAGCACCAGGACGATCGTGGCGCCCGTGGGCACGTCCAGCGCCCACGAGAGGTACAGGCCCACCAGGCCCCCGGCGGCACCCAGCACGGGTGACAGGATCATCATGGTGCCCAGGCGGTCGCACAGGAGACGCGCGGTGGCCGCGGGGGTCACCAACAAAGCAAGGACCAGCACGTTGCCGATCGTCTGCACAGAAATCACGACGGCCAAAGCCACGGCGATGTACAAAGACAGGTCCGCGAGCAGCACGCGCACGCCCGCCGCCCGAGCACTCTCGCGGTCCAGGGTCACCGCAACGATGGGCCGGTGCGCCAGGAACAGCATGAGCAGCACGAACAACGCGCCGCACAGCACCACGGGCACATCCGACGCCGGAATACCGGTGATCGACCCGAACAGAAAGTCCTGCAGGCTCCCCGCGTACCCGGGCGCCCGCGCGATGATCGCGACGCCGAGCGCAAACGCACCCACGAAGAGCACGCCGATGACGGAGTCCTCCTTGAGCCGCCGGTTCTGCGCCAGCAGCGCCACGAGCACGGCGGTCACGACGCCCGCGAGCGCGCCGCCCAGCACCAGGGACCCGCCGCACACGAAGGCGATCGCCAGCCCGGGGAAGACGGAGTGCGCGACCGCATCGCCGATGAACGCCATGCCGCGCAGGACGACGTGCACGCCGACGCTGCCGCACACGAGCGCGGCGACCACCGCGATCAGCAGCGCGCGCGGCAGGAACGCGAGTGCGGGATTCGTCAGGTCGCGGAAGAAGTCGATGGGGCTCAGGAAGTCGGCCGCGGGTACGAGTCCCGCTCGGCCAGGGACGAGGCCATGGCCGACCGCGTGGATGACGGTGCTCATGCGCGCACTCCTAGGGCGTCGAGGATCGGGTTGTCGGGTCGCACGTCGAAGGCGCGGATCCACGGGTCGGCGTCGGCCAGCTCCTCGGGCCGCCCGGAGGCGACGATCGTTCGGCGCAGCAGGTAGAGCCGGTCGCAGCCGGCCCGCGCGCCGATGAGGTCGTGCGTCGTCATGAGGAGGGCCCGCCCGCCGTCCGCGAGCGCGCGGAACAGGTCCATGAGCATCTCCTGCGTGGGCATGTCGAGTCCGGTGAAGGGCTCGTCGAGGAGCAGCACGGCAGGCCGGATCGCGAGGGCCCGGGCGACGAGGACGCGCTGGCGCTGCCCGCCGGACAGCTCGCCGATGGGACGCTTGGCGAGGTCGCGCATGCCGACAAGCGAGAGTGCCTCCTCGACCGCGCGGAAGTGCGGGGTGCGTGCGCGCCCGAGCAGCCCGCGCCGCACGGTGACGGCCTGGAGGACGGCGTCGCGCACGCTGATCGGGAAGTCCCAGGCGAACTCGTGCCGCTGCGGCACATACCCGATCGCGCCGTCGGTCTCGACGCGCCCGCTGGAGGGAATCAAGCCGAGGATCGAGCGGATCAGCGTGGTCTTCCCGGCGCCGTTGGGTCCGATGAGGCCGACGAGCTCCCCGGCCCGGGCCTCCAGGTCGACGTCCTCGAGGACGCTGCGCCCACCCAGGGACGCGCCCAGTCCGGTGACGCGCAGCTGGCTCACTGCTCCCCTCCCCGATCGACGAGGCCGGGGCCGCGTTCTCCCGAGCCCTCACCCTGGGTGGGCGCGGAGTCGGACGAGGCCGGGGCCGCCTCCCCGCGTTCCTCACCCGGGGCGGTGGGTAGGGGCGCGAGGATGGAGTCGGCCTCGGCGATGGCGGCGGCCTGTTCGGCGTGGCTGCGGCGCGACCGGGCGACGACGAGGGCGCCGATGATGAGGACGGAAAGAAGCGCGACCGCGATGATCGCGATGAACGCCCAGTCGGGCAGGCCGCCCTCGGAGGAGGAAGCGGAGGCACCCGGGGTCGATGCCTCGGAGCCAGTCCCCTGGGATGCGCCACCGGAGGGCGCACTGCCGGAGGAACCGGCCCCCTGCGCGGCGGAGCCCGACGTGGCCGCAGCGGAGGAGGTGGCGGGCGCAGCCATGGCCAGGGCCTCGGACGCGGACGCGGCGTCACCGACGGCGAAGCGCAGGGTGGTGGAGGCGCTGACGGCCTCGCCGGAGGTGGTCGTGCCCAGGAAGGTCACGGTCGCCGTGTAGGTGCCGGGCGCGGAGAACGCCCAGTTGGCGTGCACGTGGGTGCCCGAGTCGATCCACACGTCGCCGGGCGCGGCGGCGGAGTCGGCGAGCAGGAGGGGCTTGCCGAAGGTGCCGGACTGGAGGAACAGCCAGGCGCGGCCGGGGCCGCTCACGGGGCCGACTCGCATGGTGAGGCCGCGGTCGATGGTGGCCGTGACGGCGGGGTCCTGCGTGTTCCAGCCGAGCCACACGACGTTCGGGTTTTGCGTCTGGGGGACGACGTACACGGGCTTTCCGGCGACGTCGGCCAGGAACGGGTAGTCGGCGGAGTCGGGCGCGGTCATGACGGCCGCGTCGCTCACCCGCAGGACGGTCTGGTTGGGATCGCGCCACACGGCGCCCCCGTCGGCGTCGTGGCGAAGGCCGGCCCGCCACTGCCCGTCAATGAGCCGGGGGCCGAGGTCGACGTGCCCGACGCTGATCTCGGTGGCCTCATTCGACCACTCCTCGTGCGCGGCGACGCTTTGCGCGAGGTCGGGGTCGGGACTCGGGTCAGCAACAGAAGAGGGGGCACCCGCGATGACGAGGAAGGCCGACACGAGAAGCGAGAGCATCGACATGCCGAGGCGCGCGGAGCGCGACAAGGCGCTGGTCATCCGTCGGCTCTGTCCCGGGGGCGGCGGCAAGGCCTGGCCGGGCTTCGAGATCGACCACTCCGAGCGAAGCTCGCGTGTGGCGATCTCACGGGCGGGCCGCCGCCCACGGGACGGCAAGAAAGCGGGCGAGAAATCGCCACTCACACGTGCGGATTTAGGCCTCCGGCTAGCCCCGGGGGCGGCGGCAGGGCCTGGCCGGGCTTCGAGATCGACCACTCCGAGCGAAGCTCGCGTGTGGCGATCTCGTGGGCGGGCCGCCGCCCACGGGGCGAAGAGTCGGCGGCCGGAAGTGGAGCAGGAATGAGTGTTCATGGCATCTCCTTGCCGCCCAGGCAGCGTGCCAGTGAGCGGGCGTTGTGTTCCATCATGTCGATGTAGGTGGGTGCTTGGTCGTCGAGGGTGTCGCCGTACAGGGGGCAGATGTCCACGCCCGCGTCGGTGGCGGCGGTGCGCAGGGTGGAGCGCGTGCGCGCCAGGTTGGGTTCGAGGAACACCGCGGGGATCGAGGAGTCGGACAGGGTGGCCTGGAGTTTGATCCGGTCGGCGATGGAGGGTTCGACGCTGGGGTTGGGCGCCACGAAGCCGGCGACGGTGAGCCCGTAGGCGTTCGCCAGGTACGCGTACGCGTCGTTGGTGGTGACGAGTTTGCGGCGTTCTTTCGGGATGGTCGCGATGGTCGAGGCGACGGTGGCGTCGAGCTCGTCGAGGCGCGTCAGGTAGGCGGCCGCGTTGGCCCGGTAGGTGGCCTCGCCGTCGGGGTCGACGGAGATCAGCGAGTCGCGGATGACGCGCACGTACGCTTGGGCGTTGTGGACGTCGTGCCACAGGTGGGGGTCGATGTCGCCGTGGACGTGCTTGCCGAGGACGGCCTGCGGGAGCATGTACACGTTCGCGCCGGGCTCGCCGATGAAGCGGAACGAGGCCTCGCCGGGGATCGTCGTGAGCGTACGGGTGGGCACTTCGATGACGACCTGGTCGAGGTCTGTGCATTCCATGGTGGAGGCGACAACCGCCCCGGCGCTGGATGCGCCGACGCAGGGGGCCGAGGCCTCGTCCCCACTGAGTGCTCCGGCGTCGGAGGCGAGTTCGACGCGCTTGGTGGTGAGGTTGACGGTGATGTCGGCGTGGCCGGCGGACAGGACGCGGCGGCCCTCACTGGCGGCGATCTCCTCGGGCGGGGTGCCGACGGCGAAGACGGCGGTGCCTTCCCCGACGCCCACCGGCGTGGCGCCGGGGGTGGTGCGCAGGTTGGCGCGGAAGTGGACGCGGTAGACGCCGGGGGCGGTGAACGCCCAGCTCATGTGCTGGTGGGCGTCGGCGGGCAGTTGCGCGGTGTCGGTGTCGTATCCGCCTGCGGCGTTGAAGCCGTCCGAGGTCGCGAAGGCGATTTCGGGCTGCCCGAACGACGTGGTGAGGTAGGCGGCGGCCTGGCCGGGCCCGTCGACGCCGGTTGTCGTCAGGTCGATCTGCGAGGCGCGGGTGGCTCCCATGTCGGCGCCGTCGCCCCACACGCGCATGCCGAGCCACGGGGTGTCAAGCGCCCGGTCTTCGACGAGGGGGAGGATGGTTGCGCCGTTCTTGGCGGCCTCTTCGGCGACGGAGACGGAGCGCGAGCCGGCGGGCAGGTTGGAGTCGAGGGCGCGGATGAGGGCGTGCTCCTCGAGCATGAGGTAGTTGGAGAAGGCGACGTCCGCGTAGGCCACGTCGCGCACGGTGCGCAGGGAGGGCTCCCACGAGTGCGGGTCCGCCCCGTTGGGCACCATCTGCGTGACGTGGACGCGGTTGCCGGCGACGTTGCGCACGAGGTCGGCGAGGATGCCGGTCGTGGCGACGACGCGCAGTTCACCATCGCTCGCGGGGTCGGGCGCGGGCGCGCACCCGGCGACGCCGACGGATAGGGCGAGGCAGCCGGCGACGGCCACGCCCCTCATAATCGCAAACGATGCGTCAGTGCTCCCACACCCACTCCCCCGCCACCCACGAGAGGGGCGGCGGGGGATGAAGGAGAGGGGGCCTCGTGAATGAGTGCTCACGAATCCGCACGCTCCGCTCGGCGGCGGCCGATCGCGCCCACCCACACGCAGGCCGCGCCGGTCAGCGCCCACGTGAGTGAGACGACGGCTAGTGGGATGGTGTCGGCGCCGGTGGTGGCCAGCGAGAGGTCGCAGTCCTTGCCGGAGGCGGTGCGCCCGACGACCTGGGAGATCATGGGGCGACCGCTGGGGCCGGTCGCGCCGGTCGCGGTGAGTTCGCCGCCGCTGCCGAAGCCGGAGCCGGTCAGGGCAGCGCCCGCGGGGGTCACGCGCATGGAGATGGTGAGTGTGTAGGTGCCGGGCGCGGTGAACACCCAGTTCTGGTGGGCGTGGGTGTTGGCGCCGAGCGTGTAGCTGGAGCCGGGGCCGTCGAAGACGTGCTCGCCGACGCCGGAGCCCAGGGACCCGGCGTTGAAGACTGCGACGCGGCCGGGGCCTTCGACGGCGTCGAGGGTGAACTGGACGCCTCCGGTGGTGCCGGTGACGATTTCTTCGCGCTGGGAGTTCAGGCCCAGCCACGGCACGCCCGCGATCTGGGTGGAGGGGATGAGCCAGACGCTGGAGCCGGGGGTGGCGACGAAGCCGAGGTCGGCGGGCGCGGTGATGCGCGCGGCGTCACCGAGGGCGAAGGTCAGGGACGAGGGGTCGACCCACTGGGCGGGCTGGCTGCGGTCGTCCTTGACGCGGGCGACGAGGGTGCCGTTTTCGATGGCGGGGCCCAAGTCGAAGTGCCCGTCGGTCGCGTTGCCGGAGGCGCCCTCGCCGACGCTCACGGTCAGCGTGGTGCGCGCGGTGTTCGCGGGCGCACTGTTCGAGGCCAGGGTGGCGGACTCGGCCTCGGTGGCCTCGCGGGTGACGCGGGTGGCGACGCAGCGCTCGCCCGTGGGGGTCGTGGTGGTGCGCGCTCCCCCGGTGCTACCCGATCCCCCGGTGCTGCCCGATCCCCCGGTGCTTCCCGTGCCCGAGGTCTGGGCTGGGCCGGTCGTTGTCGGCGCGGCGGGCGCGGGGGCGGGGAGGGCGGAGCCAGGCGCGGCGTTATCGCCGGGCTGGCCGGCTCCCTGCCCGGAGCCGCCCTGCTGGGCGGTGTCGTTTCCGGGTCCGACGCCGGGGGCGGGCGCGTCGTTGGCACCGGGGGCGCCGGGGGCGGCGGAGGCCTCGGCGAGGCACGAGGCTTCATCGGCGACGTCGATCGTGTAGGTGCGGGCGGGGGCGACGGCGTTGGCTTCGCCGGTGTTTCCGGGGGTCCAGGCGCTGGCTTGGACGGTCAGCGTGTAGCGCCCGGCGCGGGTGAAGAGCCAGTTGACGTGCTTGTGGGCGGCGTAGGGCTGGTCGATGTCGTCGCCCTCAGGTGCCAGGTCGTAGCTGCCACCGGCGGTGACTGCTTTCAATCCTTCTGCGAAGCTGGAGGTGAAGGCGTAGATGTGCCCGTCGGCCGGCCCAGAGTAGGTGATGTGGAAGCGCGCGGCGTCGTATCCGCCGGCGGCGACGCCGAGGGTGTCCCACCCTGGCCACAGCACGGTTGCCTGGTTGTCGCCGGATTGGCCCAGGAGGTACGCGGCGGCGGGCGCGCCGGTTGCCTGGCTGATGTCGGCGGGGATCTGAGTGAGGGTGCCCTTGGAGACGGCGAGGAGCGTCTGCTCGGGCTCGCGCAGCACGCCGGAGCCGGTGGCGTCCTCTTTAATACGGAGGGTCAGAGTGCCGGCCGCGTCGGAGGTGAGGTCGAAGATGTCGGCGTGGCCGCGGTCCAGGGTGGCCGTGGTGCCGGCGGGCGGGGTGCGCATGGCGTCGCAGGTGGTCACTTCCCCACTTGCCGAGGCTGTGGCCGCGTCGGCTTCGAGGGTGGCGGCCGCGTCGTTGGTAGTTTCGTCGGCGGAACGCGCGACCGCATGTGTGACGTCGGCTGCTGCCTCGGTCGCGGCCGTTTCGGTGGCCGAGTCGAGTTCCGTATTCGCCTCGTCGGCGGCATGGGCTCCTGCTGGCGCGAGGAAGGAGGCAGCCGCGAGGCTCATCGCGGCGAAGGCCCGGGCAGCTGCGCGGCCCGGGCTCCTGTGTTTCGTGGGGTTCATGGAGGGAGTCCTCTAGGTGAATAGCACGTAGTGAATGAGAATCGTTATCATTCTATTCCTGTTACGCCTCCCTCGCTCTCTCAGCACTGCACACCGTTAGCACCCGCCAGGTTTCCGAGCGTCGATCCTCCGCACGCCGGGTCGCGGCATGCCGGGTCTCCGCATGCCGGGTCGCCGCACACCGGATCACCGAGCATCAACGATACAGTTCCCCGAAAATGTCGCACGTAATTCCCTCCCCCATATTTCAAACTTTGAAACCACATCGTTGAAATTCTGCGGTTTTCAGACTGTTCAAAACTTGTCGGACAACCGAATTACGTGCAACTTTTGGAGAGTGAACAAATAGGTCAGATTCCTGAGCGCTCTGCACCATGTTGTCCCACAACGTACCCACACCCGCCCACATGTACTCCCAGAGAGCACGACACCCAACACACCCCGAATTGTGAGCGCTGATTTACGATGTAGTGAAATCTGTTCAGACAGCCACTTTTCTTTGCGATTGCTTGGTTTCGGCTGCGATGCAGCTGACAGCCTGCACGGTTGAATACTCAAATTTCGAGGGATAGACTATAACCATTAAGCACCTGACACAGCTGCCAAGCTCGCCGGGCGCTTTTCTTGTTTGAACACGCAGGGTCGCGCCGACGCCACCCGCGTTGGCACGCTCCACGTACGAGAATCGCCGGGCGAACCCCGGCCTCGTCAAACAGGGACACACCATCAAATACGATCCCACGAGGAGCCCACACATGTTCTCTACCATCGACGTCATGGTTGCCCAGGCACACATCGATCAGCTCAACGAGCTCGCCGACACCAAGCACATCGTGAAGGCCGACCGCCACTGAGCACCTCCCGGCTCCGCCGGAGTAAGCCACAAGCCGCAGACCCGCATGGGCTGCGGACTTTTTGCATGCCGTCTCAACCGCGCTTGAGACAGCAACTCGCAATGTACCAAATCCAAGAAGAAGGATGTTCGCGTAGTTATTTCGAAGGGCGCCTTGCGCTCGATTTGATACCGTCAACATGCTCGTTCAGGCTTGTGGATACCTTGTGCCACATTGGATCAAGTACGAAATCGATACCACGTCTCCGAGCATACTTTGCGGCGGGTACGAAGTCAGAGTCACCAGAGATGAGGATGATCTGCGTGACGAGATCACGTTCGGCCAACGAAGCAATATCGAGACCAATACGCATATCGACTCCCTTCTGCGTGATGGTGAGTCGAATATCGCGATCGGTCAAGCTCTCGACGGTCCTTCTACCCGCACACAGATCCTTCAGTACTCCGGGCCGCAGCGTGTATTCACCGCCGCTTGATAGCTCTTCGCCTCTTCGCAAGGCAACCTTGCGCTTCTTCACCAATGCATCGAAGAATGCGCTCATCCATCGATACTGGTCACTCTGGGCAAGGTTCACCTGGCGCTTCGTGATGGGGTTGAAAACCACTTTCGTTGATGGCGGGCAGTCGTAGTAGAAGATCCGGTAGAGGCTTGCCTCTTCAGCACTCCCCTTGTTGAGGTGGCGTATGCAGTATGAAAATAGCTCATCTGCACGTTCCTCGGGGGTCTTGTCACCAAACAGTTTCTTTGCCTGAAGGCGGTAGAACCCACCATCGACAAGGATCGCTGTACGTTCGGAAAAACTGGCCACGTTGCTGCTCCTCAATAGATTAAAAGCCAGTCATCGGCGTCTCCATATCAGCGGAGGGTCAACGGCTGGCTTTGCTACTGGCATCGTAACACTTCGCGCGGCATATGTCACCGTCTTTCCTGTGGTGTCACAGGGATAACAGACTCTTCGCATTTAAGGGTGTAGGAGGTGTTGGAATCCCCCGGAGTGGAGGAGGCAGCGTAGGCGGTAGTTTCGGTGGTTGATGAATCCTTGGGCGATGCCGCGGAGGTGTTCGAGGCGTCCGTTGATGGCTTCGGTGGGGCCGTTGCTGGTGTGGGGGTGGTCGAAGTA
>NZ_JAPWAG010000040.1:0-13180 GCF_041432775.1 Pauljensenia sp. 20925_1_34
CTGTGGGGGGTTTCTTGCGCATCCACCGGCGCGAGGGCAAGCAAATGCCGTGTTCGATGAGCGTCTTCTTGGGGTGGGCGTAGATCCACGTGTAGATCGCCTCGTGGCTGATCGTGTGGCCCTGGGCGTCGGGGGAAGTATCCATGGAGGGCAGTGTGCCACACGCCTCCATGCTCAGGCGCCCGCTGATCTGGCGGGGAGTGTGCCCCTGGGACAAATCAGCAATTACACGGTCGCGAAGGATCTCGTCACAATCCAACAGGCGCTTCTTCGGGCGACGCCTGGCCGCGCGGGCTGCCTTGTCGGCTTCCTCGGCCCGATACTACCCGTCAGGGCCCGTATGGCGGGCGATCTCACGGCACACCACCGAGGGGCTACGCCCAATCAAGTGGGCGATACGCACCTGGGACAAGCCCGCATCCACCCCCGCCATGATCGCCGCACGATCCTCGACTCCAAGCATCCGACGACAGCTCACAACCAGCCCCTCCAACAGCACTGCTACCACACAAATTGCTTACACCCTATGACACTGCCCATAAAGGTAGAGATTCCGCTAATAGTTATTGCCACTAGCAGAATGTAAGACGTGAGTTTTGGTCCTTTCTTAAACATGCGTAGTTCCGCCTGTTGAGATTCGTACTGAAATTAAGCTCGAAGCGCTAATCGCTCTATCTTGCGCGATCGCAGCGGTTTCGCCGGTCGCCATGAGGTTGCCGATGCGAGACCGATACGTTCCAACCTCGACGATACGATCACCGATCTCACGAGAAGGTACCCACGTGGGCGCTCCGGGATTGTGCACCAGTTGATCGATGCCGTGAATTGATGCGATGGTTCCGGTGCTTGTAGCGTAAACGCTGACATGAGAGTATCCGCCCCGTATCTCTCGATTCATGACTTCGCACAGCGGGACGTCTAGTGCCTGGTGAACTGCCATGGCGTACGGATTGAAGTTCGTTGTCGCCAGGATACCGGGTGTGATCAGTGCTCCTGCCATTCGCGCATTGATTTCAACCAGCCGAAAACCATTAGACGTCTCGATGAATTCGATGTGTGCCAAACCAAGAGTGTAATCTAAAGTGCGAAGAAGCTGAAAGGCCCATTCTCTAACTTTTGTCTCCCATTGGGAATCTGCGGCCCATGGAAATGATTTGACTCGCTCAGTGAAGTATGGCGGGGAAGATAAGATCCGATTGGTGATGCCGAAGAAGATCTCGTGGTGGGTATCTCGCCATACTTCCGCAGAATAAGCTGGTCCGAAGTAGAAATCTTGAACAACGAAGTCATCTCTTTTGTAGCCAGAGATGTTGACAATCTTGGTTACTTCATCTTCAGACTGTGCGAAGTAGACGCCGATTTTACCTGTACCGTTTCGTAGTTTCATGACCTTTGGCCATGAATTTGAGCGTCTGGCGAATCCATGTGCAATGAGTGCGGATTCAACAGCTTCTTTGTCCCTAAAGAACTCAAGCTTTGCTGTGTCACCAAACTGGAGGAAGCCGAATTTATCGCGAATTTTTGATGCGATGACACCCCACGTGTCGGTGACGCTGAAAACCTGGGCGATTGACGCACGGTTCTTTTCAATATAGGTGGCCAATTCGTCGTGATTCCTGGTGGGGAAAGTGACCATCTCTGCTTCGGTATCACCGTAGTATGCAGCATCCTCAGCTAAAACTCGAAGGTGATATCCATGCTTGTCTGCAGCAGCAGCCATTTCGTCAACTTCGGACATGGCTTCAATTGCTAAGAGAATTTTCTCAACCATTGGTATCATCTTTCTTATGCGTAGATGTGAACCTTGGAGTAAAAGCAGCGGCTTTCCACTCCATTGTACAGCATGGCGGAGCTAGTTGGTTGAGAGTTGTGATCTACTGAGATCCATGAATTGTCAGGCTGTCAATCTGCTTTCGAACGAGGATATGAGCGTTCCTATAGCCCACGCCAGGGCAAACAAAGAGGGTCAGGTTTCTGGAATCGGACTCGGATAGGTATTGGCCAACAGTATATGTAGCTCCTGCGGCCGAATTGTTGAAGAGTCGAAGTCGACAGTTACCTTTGAAACATATTGTTTGCACGGCATAGTTACGATTGTAATGTGAAAAGCTTGATGAGATGTCAGGTAAGGACCTTGCCCTAGCTCCCCTATGGTGCCACGTTGTGCGCCTTTGAAAATGTACCTCCTATGTAATGAAAGAAGGGCGCTATCGATGATGCGTGGGTGCACATCCATAGATAGCGTATGGAAATTTTGAGTCGTTGCGGCCGGTGGTTGGTTCATAGGGCCCTCTTCAAATAGAGAGAAGTGAAACTATTCTGTGAAGGATGTCTTGAAGTGCATAGGTTGTCAAACCTGTGACGAGCTCAGTATCAAATTGAGGTGAGGTACCCCGACCGACACCTCGTTGTTGGGTGTCAGGCAATATCAGGCACGAATAAACCCGCAGCCCGGCCGGAACTTTGAACGGGGCTGGGCCTGACCCGGCTTTTAGGGAGGCGAAATGCGCGTCCCACCAGGGATATGGCGTGGGCCGCGGGCAAAACAGGCGGCTTCCAGTGATCCTCATGGTTCACTGGGGGCCGCCCGCCGCGTCCACTCTGGTACGGGTGTTTGTTTCAGCCTGTCCGGCTTTGGCGGTGCATCTACTTTGCGACTGCCCGCACGCCCACGGTGATCTCCAAGCGTCGCACAGTGCGGTGGATGTCAGGGGTACCATAGGTGCCGCGCGACACCTCATACTCCCAGGCTGTTGTCTCATCGAGATGTCGGCGCGCCACCGACCGCTGGCCCCGCCGGTTTGCTCGGCTATTCCACGCCCACTAGCCCGCGCGGGTGATTCCAAAGATAATGGCCATCAGGTGAAGAATGTCACCTCGCCAGCCGCCTGTGGTCAGAGGTGCCTGAGCAGGCGGAGGAAAGGGGTTGGGGGTGTGTCGGCCCGCGCATCGCATCCGGTCACGGGTGCTTGAGCGAACTTATGAGGCTACCACGGCCTCGTGGAAGATTGGTTAGGCGATCCTATCCCATAGGGCAAAGGTCCTAATGACGTAAAAACGCCTAAAACGACGGCTCTATTCCCGACCTTGACATAATCGTGAAACATTTGACTAACTGGTGGATAGCACTAGAAATTGTGGGACCAAGGGACCATCATAGATGTGTCCGAAGGGCACGGCCTCACAAGGGCTAAACCCGCACCGAAATGATACGTAGAGGAGATTCATCATGACCGTTGAGTCCACTGGTTTCAAGGCTTCCGACGTTCTCGCAGGCAACCTGCAGAAGGTCCTCACCGACGTGACCGCTCTGTCCCTCGTGGGCAAGCAGCTGCACTGGAACATCACGGGCGAGGGCTTCCGCTCGCTCCACCTGTACCTTGACGATGTCGTTGACATCGCCCGCGAGGCATCCGACGAGATCGCCGAGCGCATGCGCGCCCTCCAGGTCGTCCCCAACGGCCTGCCCGAGGTTGTCGCCCAGCGCAACACCCTCCCGACCGTCCCCGAGACGCTCGTCAAGACCGATGACGCCGAGGAGCTCGCCGTCGCCGCCATCAACGCGACCGTCGGCACCATGCGCGACGTGCACGAGAAGGTCGACGCCGAGGACTCTGCCTCCGCCGACATCCTCAACGACTACATCCGCCGCCTCGAGCAGCAGGCGTGGTTCATCCGTTCGCAGAACGGCCAGGCCTGAGTCGCACGCCTCCATGAGGAGGAAGCGAGTCGCGTAGGCTCGTGTGAATAACATCGGGGTGCCCCGCCTGTCTCTCAGGCGGGGCACCCTCGTACATACGCGGCCGGGCAACGCGTGGCGACATCGGGCGTCGACCCCGCGCGGCGGTGACCCGACGAAGCCGGCCATGGCCTCGTCCGTTCCTTAACCCGCCGAGAACACGCACGGCTGCGCGGCGTCCCGGGAGGTGACACAGCGTCAGCGACACGCACTGACACGAACATTAGGCTGGTGGCGTGACGAACTCCCAGGAAGCAGCAACCACCACCTCGACGTCAATCCATGCGCACCATGGCGAGGCGCAGCCCGCCCTCGTCCTGGTCAACCTGGGGACGCCGACCGCTCCCGAGCCCGGCCCGGTGCGCGCCTTCCTGCGTGAGTTCCTCTCCGACCGCCGCGTCATCGAGATGAGCCCGCTCCTGTGGAAGCCCATCCTGGAGGGCATCATCCTGCGAGTCCGACCGCGCGAGGTTGCCGGCAAGTACCGCAGCATCTGGATGGACCAGGGCTCGCCGCTCATGCACTACACCCGCGAGCAGGCCCGACTCCTCGACGAGCGCCTGCCGGGCGTGCGCGTCGAGGTCGCGATGCGCTACGGACAGCCCTCCATTGGCTCGGTCCTGGACCGCCTGCACGCCGAGGGGGTGCGCCGCGTGGCGATCCTGCCCGCCTACCCGCAGTACGCGGCCTCGACGGTGACGTCGATCAACGACGCGGTCGCCCAGTGGATCGGCCGCAACCGCGACGGCTTCGAGCTGCGCCTGCACCGGTCCTTCCCCGCCGCCCCCGCGTACATCGAGGCGCTCGCGACCGCGCTCGAGGCGCACTGGGCGCGCGTGGGTCGCCCGAACTTCCTGACGGGGGACCGCGTCGTCGTGTCCTTCCATTCGATCCCGGTCGCCATGGACGAGGCCGGGGACCCCTACCGTGCCGAGTGCCGCCGCACGGTCGCCGCCCTCGAGTCGCGCTTGGGCCTGGCGATGGGGTCCCTGACGGCCACCTTCCAGTCCGTGTTTGGCCGAGCCGAGTGGCTGGGCCCGCAGACGATCGAGGAGATGGCCGAGCTGGGCGCCGCGAAGTGCCCGCGCGTGGACGTCATCTGCCCGGGCTTCATGGCGGATTGCCTGGAGACGCTCGAGGAGATCGACCAGCTCAACCGCGAGACCTTTGTCGAGGCCGGGGGAGGGGACTTCCACTACGTGCCGTGGGGCAATGACTCCGAGGGCGCGGTCGCGTCCCTGGAGGAGCAGGCGCGCATCGCGCTGGCCGGCTGGGTGTAGGCGCGCGCTGTCACAATTGACCGCTCGGTGGCGCCCGTAAGCGCGAGGTGGCCCAGGCCTCGTACCGTGACGGTATGAGCACGCCTGACTGTACGACCTTTTCCACGCTGGCCATCCACGCCGGGTTCGACCCCGACCCCATTACGGGCGACGTGGTGCCTCCGATTCACGTCGCATCGACGTTCGTGCAGGATCGGCCCGGCGAGCTGCGCAGCGGATATGAGTATGGGCGCTGCGGCAACCCGACGACTAACGCGTTCGCGGGTGCGCTCGCGGCCCTGGAGGGGGCGACGCACGGCTTCGCGTTCCCGTCGGGCATGAGCGCTGAGGACACAGTGATCCGCCTGCTGGCGCGCCCCGGCGACCACGTCGTGCACTCGACCGACGTGTACGGCGGCACCCACAAGCTCCTGAGCGTCATCAAGCCCGCCGAGGGCATCACCTCCGAGGCGGCGGACCTGACCGACCTGGCCGAAGCCGAGCGCGTGATTCGCAGCTCGCGCCCCCAGATCGTGTGGGTGGAGACGCCCTCGAACCCGTTCCTGACGGTCACGGACATCGAGGCCGTCGCTGCCCTCACGCACGAGGTCGGCGGCCTGCTGATCGTGGACAACACCTTCGCCACGCCGGTCCTGCAGCGCCCCCTCGAGCTGGGCGCGGACGTCGTCGTGCACTCCACGACCAAGTACGTGGGCGGCCACTCCGACGTGGTCGGCGGTGCGTTCATCCTGCGCGATGGCCTGGAGCTGCCCGCGCACGTCGAGCCCTTCTTCGGTGAGCGCGACGCGGCCGCCGAGGCCGTGAAGCTGCAGATGGCCCTCGGGCACGTGCCCTCCCCGCGCGACACGTACCTGGCCCACCGTGGCCTCAAGACGCTGGCGCTGCGCGTGGAGCGCCACTGTGAGAACGCGCAGAAGGTCGCCGAGTTCCTGGCCACCCACCCCAAGGTGAGTGCCGTCCACTATCCGGGGCTGGCCTCGGACCCGGGGTATGAGCTCGCGGAGCGGCAGAATCCGAGCGGCGTGGGCGGCGTGCTCTCCTTCCAGGTCGCCACGGAGGAAGCGGCGCTCGAGCTGACGACGCGCACGCGCATATTCGCTCTGGCCGCGTCCCTGGGCGCCCCCGAGTCCCTCATTGAGCACCCCGCGATCATGACCCACTCGACGCGCGTCGGCGGCGTGGGCGGCGTGCCCGGCACGCTCCTGCGCCTCGCGGTCGGCCTGGAGGATGTGCGGGATCTGATCGCGGACCTGGACCAGGCGCTCGCGCAGATCTGATGCCGCGCTGGTACCTTACCCACAAATCTCGCACGTAATTTAATTGGGTCAGTTTTTAGTTATGCGAGAAAACGTTGCAATTCCAACGCTGTGAATTCAATGTTTGAAATAGTGTTGAGGGAATTACGTGCGACATTGTTGGGGAACTATTCTCTAGGGCGGGTGCGGCGGGTCAGCCAGGCCGTGGCCGCGGTGGCTCCGCCGACGGCGAGGGCGGCGGGCACGAGGATCGTGGGCCCCTGCGCGGTGAACTCGATGACCAGGATCAGGCCGGTGAAAGGCGCGTTCATGGACGCGCCGAGGAACGCGGCGGCCCCGATGAAGGCGAAGGCGGCGACCTCGGACCCGGGCCACGCGGCGGCCCACGGCAGGCCGATGACGGCCCCAATGCCGGCGCCGAGTGCGACGGCGGGTGTGAGGACGCCGCCCCAGCCTCCGGCGCGGATCGTCAGGAAGGTTGTCAGCGTCTTGGCGGCGAGCACCAGCGCAGCGACGCCGAGGCCAGCCCCGGCCGCCCATGTCGCGTCGAATTGGGTCTGGGCACTGGCCTGCCCGTTGCCGAGCACCGAGGGGACCCACACGGCGATGACGCCAACGAGGAACGAGGCCATGGGAAGCGCCACGAGCAGTCGCCAGTCGCGGGGTCGGTCGGCACTGACGCGCGCGACGGCCTGCTTGAACGCCCACCCGGCGGCGCCGAGGAGGGGCCCGGCGAGGGCCGCGAAGACGGTCAGGGACAGGGACGGCGTGAAGGTGGGGACGCTGTAAAAGGGCGCAGGCCTCGTGAATCCCGTGGAGATGAGGACGGCAATCGCGGACGTGCAGAAGGCGGGGGCGACCGCGCGCGCCGAGCGGGACACGAGGAGGATCTCGAGGGTGTAGATCGCGCCCGATAGGGGGATCGAGTAGACGGCGGCCAGGCCAGCGCCTGCGCCGCACGCGACGATGATGCGCCGGTCTTCGGGGGTCAGGCTGAGTCGGTCGGCGGCTGCGGCCGCGAAGGCGGCGGCCATTTCGCGCGGGGCGACCTCGCGTCCGACGGACGCGCCCAGGCTCACGATGATGATCTGGGTCAGGGCGTGCCAGGTGGCGCGGAGCGGAGGCATTGGCGTGCCCCCCACGGCAGCAGATACGGATGTGATGGCCTTGTTGCGTCGGAAGAGGAGGAACCACGAGAGGGCGCCGATGAGTCCGCCGAGCGTGAGGACGAGGACGCGGCGCGTGGGGGAGACGGCGCTCGCGGCCTCCAGCAGGGTGCCCGTGTGCATGTCCCAGGCGAGGGCCTGGACCCAGTGGAGGATGTGCTTGCATGCGAGGCCAACGAGGCCTGCGATGACCCCGGTGGCCAGGGTTGCGACCGCAAGGCGACGGGTTGTCACGGGCATGGGGTGTCGGCGTCGATGCGCGTGCTGACGCGGGTGAACAGTCCGGTGAGCATGTCGATTTCCTCGGGCGTGATGTCGTCGAGGAAGAGGCGGCGGATGACTTCGCGCTGGACGAGGGCGGCCTCGTCGAAGAGTTGCTTGCCGACCTCGGTCAGGAAGACGAGGCCTCCGCGTCCGTCGCCCTGACAGGGGCGGCGGGAGACGAGGCCGCGCGATTCGAGGCGCTTCATCGTGTGGGTGAGGCGCGAGCGCGAGAAGACGACTCTGTGCGCCAGGACGGAGGGGCGGATGCCAGCCTCGCCCGCGCGGTCGGTCATGAGGAGGACGGAGTATTCGGGCATGGAGAGGCCCGCTTGGCATTTGAGGGCGGCTTCGATGCGTTCGGTGAGGCGAGCCGTGGTGGTGAAGTAGAGCTCCCATGCCGCCGCTCGGTGGTGGTGCGCTCCGCTCACGGTGTCTCCTCGGTTCTGTGTTGCTGGTCGAGGCCTCCCCAGCCTCAGGTCTGCTGACGAGTATAACTTTCAATTACCGATAGGTGTTGGTTGGTGCTATCTAACTCACGTTTAAGGTCGGAACAGAATAGTGAGAAATGGAGAGAATATTGAGCTATTCTAAATGTAATGAATTCCGCTGATGGTTGGAATGTGGAATTCTTGATCCCTCAGGAGGAATAGATCATGAAGAAGACGACGAAGGTCGTGGAAGTTGTCGACGATTTCGACGGTTCGCCCGCCGATCAGACCGTGCGTTTCGCCTTTAATGGCGCCTCGTACGAGATTGATCTGAACCGCGAGCATTTCGAGGAATTCGCCGAGGCTATTCAGCCCTACATTAAGGCTGGTCGTAAGGTTGGCTCGACCCGCCGCCGCGGCAATGCGGGTAACCCGAACCAGCGCCTCGAGAACGCGAAGATTCGCACGTGGGCGCAGGCACAGGGCATGGATGTTTCTGATCGCGGTCGTATTCCCGCCCCGATCGTCGAGGCCTACCGTAAGGCGCATGCCTGATCGATACACACTAATCGGGGGGTGCAGGATAACCTGCACCCCCCGATTAGTGTTGCTGTCTCAGTCGCTCATAGAGACTTCGTTATTCGCGCCCATGTCGCTGACCTGGGGGGCGTTGCCCTTCTTGTACTCGATGGTGTTGTTCGAGCCGGTGAGGGACACGTGCTGCACGGACTCAACGTCGATGGCGTTGTTGGAGCCGGAAACGGTGATCTCGGCGAGTGCGCCGCCGTCAATGTGGTTGTTGGAACCGTTGACGATGATCATGGTGGTGCCCGCGGGCACGGACACGTGCTCGTTGGACTCGTTGACGGTCAGGGTGCCCGCGGCGTCCTGGGCGGCGGCCGTGGGAGCAGCCGCGGGGGCCTGGGAGGAGGGAGCGGGGGCCTCGCCGGTGCCCGCGGGGGCTCCGGAGGAGGAGCCAGCGGGCGCGGAGGTGGCGGCGGGCGCTGCGGGGGAAGAGGACTCGGCCGGGGCGGCGTTGTTCTGGGTGCAGCCGGTCAGGGCCAGGGCTGCCACGGCCACGGCGGCAGCGGCGGGGAGGAGGGACTTGATGGACATGGTGTCTCCCTTTCGTTGGATCGAGGTTAAACCTTGGTCAGGGTACTAGAAAGCGGGGATGAAAATCTCGACGCGGCGGTTGAGGGCTCGTCCGGCGGGGTTGTCGGAACCGTCGGCGTTCTCGTTGGGGGCCACGGGCTTGGACTCGCCGTATCCGGTGGCGTCCATCGTTGCGGTGACGCCGTCCTTCTTTAGTTCGCCGGACACGGCGTTCGCGCGGGCTTCGGAGAGTTGCTGGTTGAAAGCCTCGTCGGAGACGGAATCGGTGTGGCCGTAGACGTGGGCGGCGGGCACCTTGGCGTTGGTGAGGACGGTGGCGAGCTTGCCCAGGGTTTGCGCGGCGTCGGCGCGGATGTCGGACTTGCCGAAGTCGAAGAGGACGCCGTCCTCCAGGGTAATGAGGGTGCCGCAGGATTCGACGGGCTTGAGGGATTCGACGGGCGGGAACTTGCCGAGCTTGGCGGCCTTGTCAACCTTCGGCGCGTCCTTGATGGTCTGGCCGTTGACCTGGGCGGTGCCGTCGCCGTTGTTGATGATGGTCAGGGACGGGCCCGTGTAGCTGCCGGTGCCGTCGCCGTTGTTGATGACGGTGACGGTGCGCGTGGTGTGCGTGCCGGAGCCGTCGCCGTTGTTGGTGATTGTCTCGCCGGAGGCGGTGTCGGTGTAGGTGCCCTGACCCTTGCCGTCCAGCGTGAAGGTCGTTGACGGGGTCGTGTAGGTGCCGGAGCCGTCGGCGTCGACGGTGATTGTGAGCATCGTCGTCATGTTCGTGTAGGTGCCCGAGCCGTCGCCCGCGTAGGTGATGGTCGTGGAGCCTTCGGTAATGACGCCGGAGCCGTCGCCGCCGTTGACGACGGTGCTGCCCGCGGAGGAGGAGACGGCCGATCCGTCGCCGCCGAAGACCGTGGATCCCGAGATCAGGGACGAGCCATCGCACTTGGCGGGCGAGACGGTCACGCCCTCGACGGAGGCCAGCTGCGAAGAGGCGGAATCGATGACGGCCTTGTCAGCGTTGGAGGCAAAGACGTCGATAGCGGGCAGGGAGAAGAGGGGGATTGGGGGGATTTCGCCGGGGCGGTATCCGGGGACCGTGGCCACGGACGAGGCCGTGGCTGAGGCGGTCGGGGTCGGCGTCGGGGCCTCGGTGGTTGCCTCGGGGGCGGGGGCGGGGGTGGCGTCTGCGTTCTTCGGCTTGGAGGATCCGCAGGCGCCCAGGGCGAGGGTGGCCGCGGTGATAACGGCGGCCGCTGTCAGGGTGCGTCGTGTGATGGTCATGGTTCAACCGTAGGGGAAAAATTAAGGGGCGCATACTGTTCGAGTAATCATATGAAGCATTGATTTTGTGCGGATCTCAGGGGGAAAGTGGGCGGGTGTTCAGGGGTTAATCAGGGGGACCCCCGGGACGCGGTGGGGGTGGGGAAACCGGGGACGAGGCCCCGGCCTCGTCCGTGGAAAAGAGCGAGGCGCGCGAGTCTCACGCTGTGGCGTGATCAACGACACGGAATGTAGGAGCTTGGCCTCGACTGTGGGAGAATAGAGACATGAGCTACAAACTGGTGCTGCTCCGCCACGGCGAGAGCGAATGGAATGCAAAGAACCTCTTCACCGGTTGGGTGGATGTTCCGCTGTCGGACAAGGGCCGCGCGGAGGCTACCCACGGTGGCGAGCTCCTCAAGGAAGCGGGCGTGACGCCCGACCTCCTGTTCACGTCGATGCTGCGTCGCGCCATCATGACCGCGAACCTCGCTCTCGACGCTGCCGATCGCCATTGGATCCCCGTTGAGCGCAACTGGCGCCTCAACGAGCGTCACTACGGTGCGCTCCAGGGTAAGAACAAGAAGGAAATCCGCGACGAGTACGGCGAAGAGCAGTTCATGCTGTGGCGCCGTTCCTTCGACGTGGCCCCGCCCGCCATCGAGGCTGGCTCGGAGTTCTCGCAGGACACCGACCCGCGCTACGCCGGCGAGCCCGTCCCCATGAGCGAGTGCCTCAAGGACGTCATCGCGCGTCTGCTGCCCTACTGGGATGAGACCATCGTTCCCGCGATCAAGACCGGCAAGACCGTCATGATCGCCGCGCACGGCAACTCCCTGCGCGCCATCGTCAAGCACCTGGATGAGATCTCCGACGAGGACATCGCCGGCGTCAACATCCCCACCGGCATCCCGCTGGTGTACGAGCTCGACGAGGAGACCCTCAAGCCCATCAAGAAGGGCGGCACCTACCTGGATCCCGAGGCCGAGGCGAAGATCGCCGCGGTCGCCAACCAGGGCAAGTGAGCTGAGCGTAGCCCTGGTCTCGTCTCATGGACGAGGCCAGGGCTTCGTCATGCCCGCGGGTGCGGTTCCCGGGCGGCCGGTGAGGGTCGTTCGCGGGGGGTGCTTGCCGCGGTGGGTGGCGCTCGCGGAGCTGGTGAAAAACCCGCTTGTGTGCGCAGTTCGCACACTGTGGTGGATTCCCTAAACCTGACCAGCTGATCGTGACCGGGGTCCCACGCTGAGGCTTATTGTGGTCCTGCTTGAAGCTGGTTTGTGTCGTTCCTCGAATGGGTGTAACGTAGGCCTTTCGCGCCGTCTCGGGGACATTCGTCAGGCAACTGGTAGAATAGGTCGTGCTATCCACGCAAGCATCCAGGAGACTATCCATGTCGTTCGAAATCGGTCAGACGGTCGTCTACCCGCACCACGGCGCAGCCACGATCGAAGAGGTCATGACGCGCACTATTCGTGGTGAAGAGCGAACCTACCTCAAGCTGCGCGTGAACCAGGGCGATCTTGAGATTCAGGTCCCCGCCGAGAACGTTGACCTGGTCGGCGTTCGCGACATTGTCGACGAGGACGGCCTGGAGGAAGTTCTCGCCGTCCTGCGCGCCCCCTACGTTGAGGAGCCCACGAACTGGTCGCGTCGTTTCAAGGCGAACCAGGAGAAGATTGCGACCGGCGATATCGTGAAGGTCGCCGAGGTCGTGCGCGACCTGACGCGTCGCGATGATCTGAAGAAGCTGTCCACGGGCGAGAAGCGCATGCTGACGAAGGCGCGCGGTATCCTCACCTCCGAGCTGGCTCTGGCGCGCAACATCGACAAGACGGTCGCCGCTGAGCGCCTTGACGCCGTCCTGGCGGAGGGCCGCATCGAGATCGATGACGATGCCGCCGCTGAGTGAGGCCTGCGCGGTCCTGACGGCCGCCGGTTCGGGCTCGCGCCTGGGCTGCGAGGTGCCCAAGGCCCTCGTCGAATTATCGGGTCGCCCCCTTGTTTGGTGGGCGGCCCGTGGCCTACGTGCCGGGGGAGTGGGGACGATCGTCGTGACGGCACCGGCCGCCTCCCTTGATGAATTCCGCGCGGGGATCGCCGACATCGGCGGCGTGGAAGTCGTGGCTGGCTCTGATCGTTCCCGTCAGGCGTCAGTCGCCCTGGGTCTGGCCGCCTTGGGTCAGCGCAATCCGGGTGACGTCGTTCTCGTGCATGATGCGGCTCGCCCCCTGACGCCTGCGCAGGTGACGGCGCGCGTCATCGATGCGGTGCGCGCGGGCGCGGGTGCCGTTATTCCCGTCCTGCCCGTCACCGATACCCTCAAGTCGGTGGACGCCTCGGGCGTCGTTACCGGCACGCCCCGGCGCGCGGACATGGTCGCCGTGCAGACGCCGCAGGGCTTCCGCTGGGACGTGCTCACGCGCGCGCACGAGGCGGGTGCCTCCCTGGGAGCGGACGAGGCCGTGGCGGCCACGGACGACGCCGGCCTGGTTGAGGCGATCGGCGCAGTCGTGCACACGGTCGCGGGCGATGAACGTTCGCTGAAGGTCACGCGCCCCCTCGACCTGTGTCTCGCGCAGCTTCTCGCGGGGCAGGAGCGGCTGGACTAAGGCAATCGGGCGCTCTCGAGTGTGAGTCACGCCCGCAAGGAGGCACGCCAACCGCGGCGGAGATTAAC
>NZ_JAPWAG010000041.1:0-11384 GCF_041432775.1 Pauljensenia sp. 20925_1_34
GAAAACGGTGACGTCACTGTTATTGAAGCCGAACCCGTCGAGCCGATCAATGAATGCCCTACCTGCGGGCAGCCTGGAGTATTCCGCGACCACGTCATCCGCAGCCTGGTCGATCTGCCCATCGTCGGCCACCCAACAACTTCATGTGCGCCTTCCACGCTACCGGTGCACCAACAAGCGTTGCTTGCAGAAGATCTTCCGTGCTGGCCTTGCCTGCGCGCCCGACAATTCAAAGACCACGGACCAGGTGACCCACTGGATCCTGCAACGACTCTGCCTAAATCGGATGAGCGTTGCCGCTGCACCCAAGTCATTAGGCCTGGGGTGGGATATGAAGTGTCCCAGGTTTTGTTCCGTTTGATGAAACCCGTTTTTGAAACAACGTACGGAGCACAACGCACACCGATGCCAAAGCTTCCGCAACATCGACTACCTCATCAAACCCACGACAGTGGGATTCACACCCTCAATCCCCAAATCGGTACGGCGGCACCTCCGCCGCAACCAGGGAAAACAAAAACCGCAGATCCCGAAGGATCTGCGGTTTCATCGTGCGCGAGGGGGGAGTTGAACCCCCACTCCATCACTGGAACACGGACCTGAACCGTGCGCGTCTGCCTATTCCGCCACTCGCGCGTACCCAGAAAGAATAGGGGGTTTTGAGGCCCCACGTCAAATCAGCGCAGCATGACCCAGGACACATACTTCACCACAATGGGCACTAATGCCCGTAGTTGCAACAAAAAATCGACGCGCACCCTAGCGCATCAACGCGCATGCAACGACGCCAGCCACACCCAACAGGGTCGCAGCGATAACGCAGGCATCGACCAATCCGAGCCTGGTGCGACTCCGAGGCGAGCTCTCACAGCCCCCGCCCGAGGCTTCGAGGGCGCCGCGCATGGACATGGCTCGCCCGGTTTCGGCCGCCCCCCGCGATGTCGCGGACAGGACCGCCGTGATCACGTCGACGCTCAGGCGCACGTAGCCGCCGGGCGACAGGGTGGCAATGTCCCGACCGAGGCGCAGCTTGGCCGTGTCGAGAACGGCCTGCGCCTGGTCGCGCAGCATCGGCAGGCCTCGTAGGGCCGAGGCCATGACCAGCGACCACTGGCCCACGGGTGCCCCAAAGAAACGCAGGGGCCGCACATAAACGCGCAGCGCGCCCGCGAGCGCGGCCGTGGGCGTCACCCACGCAATGAGGGCGGAGCCCCACAGGACGACGATGGCCAGCACGCAGATGCGCAGGAAGACCTCGAGCCCGTCGCCGAGCCAGGCACCGATGCAGCCGCCGATAAAACCGGAGATCATCCACATGGGCGGGCGCGGGGCGACGCTGAGCGGCAGCCGAATGGCGATCGAGGCGACGGCGAGGAGGGCACCGACGATCCCGAGGGTCGTCCAGTGCGGCTGCAGGATGACGCAGGTGGTCAACGTGGTCCAGCAGGCGATGAGGGTGCCGGGCCACGCGCGCCCGAGGACCGTGGGCCACGGCAGGGGCCGAGGCAAGGGGAAACCCGAGGCCCTGCGCGGCTTGCGACGGCGCGCAACCTCGCCGCCCAAACCAGAACCAGAACCGGAGAAGCGGCGAGAATCGGGATCCGCAGAAAACCAACCGTTGGTGGCACCGCCGCCGGGGCCGGTCGCCCCGCACGAGGAGTAGGGGTCATTCATGCGAGCACCCCCTGGCGCAGGTGTCGGTGGGCGTCGCACAGGGCGTCCATGCCTTCGAGGTCGTGGGAGATGACGAGGATGGACAGCCCGGCGCGCCTGCGCTCTTCGAGGACGGAGATCAGCAGGTCGCGCGAGGCCATGTCGAGCCCGGCCATGGGTTCGTCGAGGATGAGGACGCGCGGTTCGCCGGCCAGCAGCCCCGCCAGGGCGACGCGTCGCATCTGCCCACCGGACAGGTCGTCGATGCTGCGCGAGGCCAGGGCTGGGTCAAGCCCGACGAGGTCCATGGCTTGTGCGACGATTCGGTCGCCGTCCTCGCGGCTCAGCCCCTTCTTCGCGGCGCGCCCACCCCCGCTGCCCACGCCGGGCCCGTGCCCAGCGGCGGCGAGGATGTCGGAGCGCACGGAGGGGCGCTGGAGTTGGAGGCGCGCGAATTGCATGGAGAGGGCGACGTCGCCGACGCGCCGTTGCATGGGCGTCCCTCCGAGGGTCACGTTGCCCCACGTGGGCTCGAGCAGCCCGGTGAGGATGCGCGACAGTGTCGTCTTACCCGACCCATTGTCTCCGGTGATGAGCATGGCCTGGCCGGGGTCGAGAATCAGGCTGACGTCGCGTAGGACGGGCTTCTCCCACGGGGTGCCCAGGTCGTAGGTGTGCGCTACTCGGTCGGCCCACAGGTGCTCTGTATTAATAAGGGTGGGGGCTCCCCACACGCGCTCGCCATGTGCCCCAATGGACGAGGCCTGGGCCGGCTCACGGGTCACGCCATCCTCGGGCCTCGCCACGCTGGGTGCTCCCCGTGGGGGGAGCGAACCCGGGGAGGGGGCCTCGGCCTCGTCGGTGGGGGCGGTGCGCTGCCCGGGGCGTTCGTCGGAGACGATGCGCCCGCCGTCGATGGTGATGACGCGGTCGGCGCGCGCGGCTTCGGCGGGGTCGTGCGTGATGTGGATGACGGCGATGCCCGAGGCGGGCAGGGCGGCGAGAAGTTCAAGCATGGCGGCGCGGCCCGCCCGGTCGATCATGGCGGTGGATTCGTCGGAGATGAGCAGGCGCGGGGAGCGCGCGAGGGCGCCCGCGAGGGCGAGGCGCTGGAGCTGCCCACCGGAGAGGGAGCGCGGGTCGGCGTCGGCCAGGCCTGCCAGCCCGACTCGCTCGAGGAGGGCGTCCATGTCGAGGGCCTGCGCGTCGGCGGCGCTCATGCCCCAGGTGATGTCCTCGGCGACGTTTTGGCCAAGGACGAGCAGTTCGGAGCGCTGCCCGACCAGGGCGGTGCCACCGACCGCGCCGAGCATGCCTCCGCCGCAGCGGGTGCCCTCGCCGGGGGTGGCACCAGCGAGGAGCAGCGCGAGGGTGGATTTGCCGGAGCCGTTGTGCCCGACGACGACCGCGTATTCGGGCTGCTCGATGCTGAGGGTGACGCCGCGCAGCGCGGGATGGTCGGCGCCCGGGTAGGTGAAGGCGGCGTCGGTGAGCGTCAGGGGCAGGGGGGACGAGGCCGTGGCCGCCTCGTCGGGGCCGCTCCCCTCCCCCGGCCCGCCCCTCTCCGCGGGGGTGGCGTCGGCGCGGGTGGGCGCGTCTAGGAGGGGGTCCCATCCGGCGTCGAGGGTGATGCGGCGCAGGATTGCGCCTAGGAGCCAGCGCGCGGCGAGGACCAGGAAGGCGACGCCGATGAAGCGTGTGATGGGGAGCCACAGCCACCAGTAGTCAACGACCCATTGGCCGAAGGCGTGCCCGGCATCGACGAACCAGCCGGATCCGGGGATCTGGCCGACGAGCTTGAGGAAGCCGTTGAGGGTCTTCTGGATGCTTTCGAAGCCGAGGTTGCGCAGGTCGACGAGGATCCAGAAGGCGATGCCGGTGCCCACCCCCCAGACGAGGCCGAGGCCGGCCGCAACCGCGCTGACGCTGAGCCAGGAGGCGCGTTTCTTGTGGAGGAAGCCGATGATGAGGCCGATGAGGGCGGCCTGGAAGGCCCGCCCGGCGGTGGCGAATCCGCCGACGGCGATAGCCAGCAGGACGGTCGAGGCGAAGGCTGCGACGGAGGCTCGGGGGCGTAGTTTGAGGGAGACCATGGCGAGGGGGACGGCCGTGGCTACCTGGAAGAAGAGCTGGAACACGGGCGTAACGGCGGCTATGAGGCCGAAGGTCACGGCCAGGCCCGAGAGCGCGCCGGCGGTCGCCACCTCGACGGGGGTGAGGCGGCGGGCGTCGCGCGCGTGGTTGCTCATGTGCCTAGTCTCCCAGGCCCCGCCCACATCTGCGACCGCCGGGCCGGGCGACCCGAAGGTTCGCCGACGCCCCTACTCCCGGTTGATCTTCCCGAAGGGGATGTGGACGCTCGGGGTTGAGGGGGAGGCGCCGTCGACGTGGCGGCGCTGGTCGTCGAAGAAAATGTGGGGCTGCAACGCCTCCAGGATGGGCCCCTTAGGGAGTCCGCCCAGAAAGAAGGCGTCGTTGACGCGCAGCCCCCAGCCCCGGATCGAGTTGATCGCCCGCTCGTGGGCGGGCGCGCTGCGCGCCGTCACGACGGCGACGCGGACGCGGCGCTGAAAACCCTGGGGATCACTCACGCTGCGAGCGTCCTCAATCCCCTGGATGCGGTTGATTTTCTCCAGGAAATCAGCCATCGGCCCGCGCTCGAGCGGCACCTCGGCCAGGGCGCTCTCACTTTCCTGATACTCCTCCTGCCCCCGGTCCTGGAAGACGCGCTCGGAGGAGTCGCCCGCCAGCACGCCGTCGAAGTCGAAGGCGATGCGCAGGTCGGCACCCCCATCGTCCTCAGCGGCGTGGCCAACGACGTGACCTGCCGCAAACCCCAGCTCGGTCGCCTCGCGCACATCGACCTCGTTCGCAGAAAGGAAAAGGGACATGCGCAGCGGCTTCATGAAGCGATAGGGGGCGCGCCCCTGCATGAAGATCGCGCGCGTGATGTCCAATCCATGATGCGCGACGGAACGCATCACCCGCATCCCGGTTTCAGGGTCATTGCGCGAGAGGATCACAATCTCCACCAGTCGCTCGCGATCCGACAGGTCATTCAGGTCGAGAAGGCGACGAATAAAGGGGAACGCGACGCCCGGTTCGAGCACGTCATCGATATGTTCGCGCTGATACTCCCGATACTCCTCCTCCCCCTTCTCGCGAAACACCGCGTCCGACTCCGCCAGGTCAAACAGGGCGCTGGACGCCACCCCGACGACGAGGGCACGCTCCAAGTCCAGAGTCTCACCCATGACACGCTCCTTCCACTCGCGCCGGGCCCCTCGCCCGACACCGTCAGGCTACGAGGAGGCATGCACATCTGCGTCCTCTCCCCGCAAGACGATCGACGAGGCCGTGGCCGCGTCTCGCGCACCGACAGCACCCGCGAGAAACCAAGGAAAAAACACCGCGTCATATCCCCACACTCACCCTTGTGAGGGGCACCTAATTTTGTGTAGTATTCCCCTCATAATCCACAACACATGAGAGGACCCAATGAAAACCCGCCTCGCCACCCTGACCGCGATCCTGGCCACCGCCACCCTGGCCCTCACCGCCTGCGCGGGCGGCTCCGGCTCCGCCACCCAGTCAGAGCAGACCACCCAGGAGGCCTCGGCCTCGTCGACGCGTACGATCACCGACCACGCGGGCAACGAGGTCGTCCTGCCCTCCACAATCACCCGCGTCGCCATCGACCAGATCCCCATCGAATCCACCTACCTGGCCTACTTCGACGGCAAGGCCCCCTACCTGGTGGGCATGAGCGCCGCCCGCGTCAAGGCCATGAGCCAGACGATCGCCGCCGAGATGGCGCCCGAAATGATGCAGGTGGACACCAGCTACTACGACAAGGGCGAGCTCAACGCCGAGGCCCTCCTGAACCTGAACGTCGACGTCGTCTTCTACAACGCCTTCAACAAGGAACACGGCGAAATGTTCCGCAAGGCCGGCATCCCGGCCGTCGGCTTCACGACGCTGGGCAACCCCTCGGAGACCTACGCGGAGTGGATGGAGCTCCTCGAGGACGTCTTCAACGAGGACGGTCACATGGCTGACAAGATCGCGCTCGGCAAGGACCTGGTCGCCGACGCCCGAGCCCGCACCGCGAAGGTTCCCGAGGACCAGAAGGTCTCGACGATGGTCCTCATGGGCGCGGCCGACGGCCAGCTCGCGGTCGCGGGCGGCAAGGACGGCTGGTTCACCAACGAATGGGCCGACTCGCTGAACTACACGAACGTCACGCGCGACACCGACACCTCGCACACGCCCGTCACCTTCGAGCAGGTCCTCACGTGGGATCCCCAGGTCCTCCTCGTCACCGGCAAGGGAATGTCGAACATGACGGCGAACACCGTCCTGACGAACTCGGTCGAGGGCGTGGACCTGTCCACCCTCAGCTCCGTGAAGTCCGGCCGCGTCTACTCCACCGGCCTGGGCATGTGGAACTGGTTCACCCCCAACCCGGATTCCCCGATCGTGGCGAACTGGATCGGCGCCTCCCTGTACCCGGAGCAGTTCTCCGACGTTGACCTCGTAGCCATGACGAAGGACTACTACCAGAAGATGTACAACTTCACGCTCACGGACGAGCAGGCCCGCACCATCATCAACCCGGACGCCGCGTCCTGATACCTTGCCCCGGCCTCGTCTTCCCTATCGACGAGGCCGGGGTCCCTTGTGCGCCATACGCCCGGCTACGCGTCGGGGAGAGGACATCATGACATCTGTGCTGACCAGGAACGGGCGACTGCGCGTGTGGGTGGTCCCCACGCTGATCGCCCTCATCGTCGTGTGCGCGGCGGCGGCCATGTTGATCGGCCGTTTTTCCGTGTCCCTGGAGGACGTGGTTGCGGCGCTGCGCGCGCGATTCTGGGGAGGCCCGGCGGTGCCCCCGCGCGTCAACTCCGTCGTGTTTGACCTGCGGGCACCGCGCATCATCGTGGCGATCCTGATCGGCGGGGGCCTGTCGGTTGCCGGCGCCTCGTTTCAGTCGCTCTTCTCCAACCCCCTGGCCACACCGGACACCCTGGGCGTCGCGGCGGGCACGTGCGTCGGCGCGGTCATCGCTCTGCTGTTGGATTGGAACCTGATCGGCGTACAGGCGGCGGCCCTCGCGGCGGGCCTGGCGACGATGGCTTTCACGACGGCGATTTCGCGTACGCGAACGGGTGCTTTCAACGTCATCACGCTCGTGCTCGGAGGCGTCATCGTTTCCGCTCTGGCGAACGCAGTCCTCTCACTCCTCAAGCTCACGGCCGACCCCACGAGCCAGCTCCCGGAGATCACCTACTGGCTGATGGGTTCCCTCGCCGCGGTCACCTACCACCAGATCGCGCTGGGCGCCCCCTTCATCATCGCGGGCGTCGTCGTTATCGTGGCGCTGCGCTGGCAGCTCAACATCCTCTCCCTCTCCGAGGACGAGGCCCGCTCAGCCGGCGTCAACGTCTCCCTCATGCGCGCGATCCTCATCGTCGCCTCGACGGTCATCACGGCCTCGGTCATTTCGATGTGCGGCCAGGTCGGCTGGATCGGACTGCTTGTGCCGCACTGCGCGCGCATGCTGTGCGGACAGAACAACCGAGCGGTTATCCCCGTCTCGCTGCTGCTCGGGTCGGCGCTCATGATCGTCATCGATACGCTCGCGCGTTCCCTGTCGGCCTCGGAAATTCCCATTTCGATCCTGACGGCCATCATCGGCGCCCCCTTCTTTATCGTGCTGCTGCGTCGGACGGGGGGAGCGCGATGATCAGCGTCGAAAACGCGACCTTCACCTATCCGGGCGCGCCCTCCCCGATCCTGCGAGACGTGTCCTTCGAGGTGCCCGAGCGCTCGCTCCTGGCGATTCTGGGGCCCAACGGCGCCGGCAAGACGACGCTACTGCGCACCATGATCGGCCTACAGAAGTGGGACAGCGGCCGCACCCTCATCGACGGTACCCCCATTTCGTCGATGTCGACCCGCGCGCTGGGCCGCGTCCTGTCCTACGTGCCACAGGCCCGCAACGCATCCAACGTGGCGCTCACCGGCCTCGAAATGGTGATGGTCGGGCGAGCCCCGCACATGCGCACCCTCGCACAGCCCGGCGCGCGCGAGGAGCGCATGGCCCGCGACGTCCTCGACGAGGTGGGCGCCTCCCACCTGGCCGAGATGCCCTGCGCGACCATGTCGGGTGGCCAGTTCCAGATGATCCTCATCGCCCGCGCTCTCGTCGCCGACCCGCGCGTCCTCGTGCTCGACGAGCCGGAGACCGGCCTCGACTTCCGCAACCAGCTCATCGTCCTGGGACTGCTCGAGCGCCTCGTGAAGGACCGAGGCCTCGCGGTCATCATGAACACGCACTACCCGGCGCACGCCCTGCGCGTCGCGGACCAGGTCGCGCTCTTCTCCTCCACGCACGAGGCCGTGGTCGGCCCCGCGTCCTCCGTCATGAATGCGGACACCCTTGCGAGCGTCTTCGGGGTGGACGTGGCGATCGGGAGCGTCGCCTTCGAGGGCCAGGACGTGCGCGCCATCGTACCGGTGCGGCTCACACCTCAGAACTAGGGGCCGACAGACACGATACTTCGTCACGTTTTCGCAGGTGAGACACATTTTGGACCAATATGCGGTACCTTAAGAGTGTGATTCCACACGCTGCGCGCGGGTACGTGAGAGACGCCGGGCGCGCGAGCGGGATTGCGTCGATCCCTGCAGGCGGGACCGACCGGTGCCCCAGCGTTGGGGCGAACACGAAGGAGTGCCCATGGCTACCGGGACCATCAAGTGGTTCAATGACGCCAAAGGCTTCGGCTTCATCACTCCCGATGGCGAATCCAGCGACGTCTTCGTGCACTATTCCAACATCATCGGCCAATCTGGGCGACGCACTCTACTAGAGGGCGAGAGGGTCGAGTATGAGGTCTTCGAGGGGCCTAAGGGCCTCCAAGCTCTCAACGTGACACGAGCCAATTGACACCGTGTGCCCGAGTGGATAGCCCACTCGGGCACACTTACACGAAGTGGCAGGCTCTCACTCGTTCCCACCCCTGATTGTCCCCCTCAAGAACCTTCCTTTAATTACTATTGACTTCATCCTGTGCGGTCCCTAACAAGCACTTGTGCGGTATAGACCGCGCGGTTACTTGAGCGTAGAATTGGTGATGCACCAACGGGGGCGACCACAAGTCGGCCCCGTTTTTTGATGCGGTCGCCCTCCCGGGCGACGCGGGCCAATCGGCCCACACAACACGCTGGCGTGCGGGGCGCGCTTCGCGCATCCGTGCGAAGACACTCATAAGGAGAACCCCATGAACAACATCGTCAAGGCTGAGACCGCCCCCACCATGAGCCAGGCCACCACCTCGGCCTCCGTCCTCATCGCCCTGATCGTTGTCCTCGCCGGCCTCGGCATGACCGCCGCCCTCCAGGTCGGCTCGATCGCCTCGACCGTCCTGGCCGTCGTCATCGCCCTGACCGCCCTGATCGTCTCCCCCGCGATCCTCTCGATCGCCCGTACGCGCGCCTGAGACACTGCGGGGCGCGTGAGTTCCGCGCGCCCCTCCCCCACCAGCGTGGCACCACCGAGGTGTCGCGCTTTTTCTTTACTTTTCTCGCCCCCTCCCCAGCGCCGAGGAGCAAGTGACAAAGACGCACGCCGCCGCCCCCACCTCGACATTGGCTGCCTCACAAGGGGGTTGCCTTCTCCATGCGACCATGGCAGAATGCAAAGTTAGCTTCCAATCGGTTGAAAGGTATCACAGTGTCCAACCCCAATTTCGGCGGCCAGGCTCCCCACCCGGGGCAGCCAAACGGCCAGTTCCCGGGCCAGGTCCCCCAGCAGGCAGGTTTCAACGGTCAGTACCAGGGCCAGATGCCTCAGCCGGTGCGACCCAACGGTCCGTTCCCGGGTCAGATGCCCCAGGCACCCCGCAAGAAGAGCAACAAGGGCGCGGCGCTGATCGCAGCTATCGTCGCCGTTGTCCTGGTCGTCATCGGCGGCGGCGCCTTCGCGCTCACCCGCTCGGCCTCTGCGCGCGGTTTCTCGAGCCCCGACGCTCTGGCCAACTCCATTAACTCGGCCTTCGACTCCAACAAGCTGGCAAACCTCGCTCCCGCTCTTGCTCCCTCTGAGCTCGAGGCAGCGACGCTCTGGCAGAAGGACTACAAGGCGAACGGCAAGGCCGACTGGACGAAGCTGATGAGCCCCGAGGCCCTGGCCGACTACGTTGACCAGATCGACATCAGCAAGTCCACCATCGAGCACACCGTCGACGAGAAGTCGGACAATCTCAGCCTCATCACAATCACGAAGTGGGAGGGCGAGGTCACGGTCAAGCCCGAGCTGGCTGACAAGTTCCGCGAGAACTACGAGAAGGCCAAGGGCGACAAGCTCACGGCCGACGAGTCCAAGATGTTCGACGATTTCAAGCGGGAGATCGAGAAGGAATCCACCTTCTCGGGCAACATTCTGCAGCGCCTCTTCCAGACGGACAAGCTCACGCTCGTGTCCGTCAAGGAAGGTGGTAAGTGGTACATTTCGCCGACCATGACCATCGCGGAGCAGATGGTAGCGGACAGCTCGATCACGCCGAACTACGGCGCTGACTTCACCAACGTTGAGGGCGCGAAGTCGCCGGAAGAGGCCGTCTCCGGCATGGTCGATGCCCTGCGTAACGGTGCCGGTATCGGCGACAAGGACTTCTACCGCTTCCTTGACCTGCCCGAGCGCCGTGTCGCCGCGGTGTACGGTTCCGCCGGTTCCTCCAACTCCGCCACGTCGTCCGCGAACATCGGCGCAGGCATCCAGGTGAACTGGGGCCTGAAGTCCACGAAGGTGAGCGGCGGATCTGTCGTCAACTTCGGCACGACGTCCATCACGATGGACGGCGGCTACAAGGTTGAGTTCAACAACGACACGGTGACCTACTCCTACCCCGAGTACTCCGCCTACGGCTACAACTCGCGCAACACGACCCCCCAGACCCAGAGCCAGACCGTCCGCTTCACGGAGGGCCTGGTCAACCCCGAGCGCCTGGGCATCTTTACCGTGAAGGGCGACAAGGGCTGGCACGTGTCTTTGATCGGCACGGTCGGTAACCTGAACCTGCTCGAGGCCACGGACGCCGCGGTCAACGACGCCGTCAACGGCTTGAGCGGCTTCGCGGGCTCCAGCACCGAGGTCTCGGCCAACGAGCTGCGCGACATGGCCACGACCAACAAGCCGGTCGGCGCCATGCTGGTCATCGCGTGGAACTTCATGAAGAGCTCCAACTGACGCGCCGCGCACGCCTGTGAACTGCGCACCGGGGGTGGGAATCCGAGAGGGTTCCCACCCCCGTTCATGTCCGAGGCCGGGGATCCTCCCGGCACACCGAAAGGCTCCCGCTCGTAGTTTCCTCGCCGGCAAACCAGCTCTTCGCATTGTGGGGTGTGGGGGTGGTGTTCGAAGCCTCCCGGGGATCGTGGGCAGTGTCGTGGGATGACGACCGAACACAGGAGTTCACCTGGGGCGCCTCATCAACCAAAAATCGCACGTAATTTGGGTACCCTAACTTTTCATAGGTATCGAGAAAACCGCAGAATTCCAACGATGTGATTTCAACGTTTGAAATACATGTCGGGGAATTACGTGCGACATTTCTGAGGAACTACAACATGAGGCGCCACATAGATCCCAAGCGGAAGACAACTCAAGCAGAAGACAACCCAAGCACAGAAGACCCCCACAACCCCGACAGCCGCCACAAGCA
>NZ_JAPWAG010000042.1:0-11144 GCF_041432775.1 Pauljensenia sp. 20925_1_34
GGGTTCTGCTGGTATCCGCCCTGCTGTGGGCCCTGCTGGTAGCCAGCCTGCTGCGGGTTCTGCTGGTATCCAGCCTGCTGCTGACCCTGTTGCGGGTTCTGCTGGTATCCACCCTGCTGCGGGTTCTGCTGGTATCCACCCTGCTGCTGGCCCTGCAGGTAGCCGCCCTGCTGGTATCCGCGCGGGTTGTATCCACCCATCGGCGGACGCTGATAGGGCTGGCCATTGTGGGGCGGGAATTGGGCGCTCATGGTGGACTTCCTGTAGGTGAGTCAAGTCTCAGGGATCGTTCTGTATCCTACCAGGCGCTAGGCTTGGGGCATGACGATCGACTACCTGACCCGGCCTCGTCCGCTTTCTCCTCGCCAGGACATCCTCCCCGTGATCATCGGAGGAGACTTCGGCGTCTACGGAATCGGCCGCTGTTTCAATGAAGCTTTTGGATGTCGCTGCATCTGCGTGGGGTCCCAGCCGACCGAATCGATTACACGGTCACACTTTTTCGATGTTCGTCATGTGAGCGCCCACGCGACGGATGCGCAGCTGCTCGACACGCTCATGACGATCGCGGGGGAGCATCCCGACAAGAAGCTCATCCTCATGGCGAACCACGACATTTTCTCCGCGTTCGTGGCACGCAACATGGACAAGCTGTCGCGACACTACGCGCTGCCCTTCCCGAACCTGGAGGTCATGAACCGCCTGACGGATAAGGCCGAGTTTGCCCGCGCCTGTGAGCGCGCCGGCATTGACACCCCCGGCACGGTCGTCGTCGACTTCTCCGACGCGACGAACGAGGCCTGGGTTGCCCCGGAGATTCCCTTCACGTTCCCCGTGGTGGCCAAGGCGGCCAACGGTGAGCCCTACGACGTTCTCGAGTTCGAGGGCAAGCGCAAGATCTGGTTTATCGACACGCCCGCCGAGCTGGCCAAGCTGTGGGAGACCCTCAAGAAGGCGGGCTTCCGCGACACCTTCCTGGTTCAGGAGCTCGTTCCCGGCGACAATACGGCGATGCGTTCCATCACCGCGTACGTCGACTCGCGCGGCGAGGTCACCCTCATCGGTTCTGCCCGCGTGCTCCTGGAGGACCACGCGCCGACCATGATCGGCAACCCCGTCGCCATGATCACCGAGGACTTCCCGCAGCTGTGGGCGGACGCATGCGCGCTGCTGACCGAGAACGGCTATCGGGGATTCGCGAACTTTGACGTCAAAATCGATCCGCGCGATGGGCGCGCCCTGTTCTTCGAGGTCAACCCGCGTATCGGCCGCAACAACTGGTACATGGCCGCCGCGGGCGCCAATCCCATGATCCCCATGGTGGCCGACCTCATCGACGGCCAGGCCTGCGAGCAGACCCAGGCCACCGACGAGATCCTCTACACGCTGGTTCCCGACTCGCTGCTCCTGCGCTACATCACCGACTCCGACCTGCGCGGCCGCGTCAAGCGCATCATCCGCGAGGGACGTCGCTTTGACCTGCTTCTGAACCCCACCGAAAAAGACCTGCGCCGCAACCTCATCGTGTGGCTCCAGAAGCAGAATCACCGCCGTAAGTTCGCGCGTTATTACCCCGAGCCGACCGAGACCTCGTACTGAGACGAACCGCCCGCTCGCACGGCCCCCGTCGCCGGGCCACGGCCTCGTCGATGGGGGCAGGGCCCCTGCTAGACTGACCACCGAAACTTTCGACAAACCGAGGACACCATGACGACCACCTCACTTGTGCCCATCTCTCAAGAAGACAAGACCGCCGCTGTCTCCGGCTTCCAGGACCGCTCCCTTCCCATCGAACAGACCTGCGTGTGGGAGACCTTTGAGAAGTCGCAGGGTCATGGCGTGTGGGGACGCTACGCGTGGTGCGAGGATGACACCAAGGTCGCCTTCATCACCCTCTACAAGTACGCGATGCGCGGCGTGCACTACCTGTGGGCCAAGTGGGGACCCGCGTGGGTCAAGGAGGCCACCCCCGAGCGGGAGGCCGCGCTGCGCGCCGACCTGCTCGCAGAAATCCACAAGCGCGACAAGTCCGTCGCCTTCGTGCGCCTGCACGCTATCTACCAGCACCCCGACCTGGTGATGCCGCTGCAGACCATCTCTTACGACCGCACCGTCGTCATCGACACCTCCGGCAAGACCGAGGACGCGATCCTGGCGACCATGACCAAGTCTGGTAAGCGCTCGATCCGCTCCGGCTTGAAGAAGGGCAAGGCCGAGGGCGTCACCTTCCACGAGGACACGGCCAAAGCGGCCGAGGTCATCGACGAGTACTACGCCGTCATGGAGGAGACTGCCGAGCGCGACGGGTTCCGTCCTCACCCCAAGGACTACTACATGAGCCTGCTCACCACGCTCGGCCCCAAGCATGCGCGCATCTTCTCCATGCGCGACGCCGACGGCAACATCCTGTGCTGGGACTTCTGCCTGGTCGAGGGCATCCGCGCCCAGGCCGAGTACGGCGCCTCCACCGAGGCCGGCCGACGCCTGCGTCAGCCTCCGGTCCTTGACTTCCTGGCCGCCGAATTCCTGGCGCGCGACGGCGTGCGTGAATTCGACCTGATGGGTGCGCACTCGCCGCGCTGCCCCGATCTGTACAGCGTCGGCAAGTACAAGAGCGCCTTCGCCTCGCACTACACGGACGTGCCCGGCGGCTGGGACATGCCCGTCAAGAAGGCCACCTACCGTGCTCTGACCGCCGCCAAAGCGGTGAAGGACTGGCGCGCCCGCTCCTGAAGGGCGCCCTCACCAGGGATAGAATCCCACTAGCAACATACGCTCTCGAAGGAATCAAACAAGGAGACACCGTGCCCGACATCTCGCTCGTCATCGACGGAGAAAACCAGACCGTACCGGCGGGGACCACGGGCACGACGTGGTTCGACAAGGCCCGCGACGTCGTCGCCATCAAGGTCGACGGCGAACCTCGTGACCTCGCCACTGCCTTCGAAGAGGGCACGGCCGTCGAGGCCATCACCCTGGCCAGCGAGGACGGCCTGAACATCCTGCGTCACAGCGCGACCCACGTGCTCGCGCAGGCCGTTCAGGACGTCTTCCCCGACGTGAACCTCGGCATCGGCCCCTTCATCACCGACGGCTTCTACTACGACTTCGGCAACATCGACGCTGTCACCCCCGAGCTGCTGCGCGACCTCGAGAAGCGCATGAAGCGCATCATCAAGGAGGGGCAGCGCTTCGTGCGCCGCGAGATCTCCGAGGACGAGGCCGTGGTTGAGCTGGCTGATCAGCCGTACAAGCTCGAGCTCGTCACCACGAAGGGCAAGGGCGCCGAGGGCGCGTCCGTCGAGGTCGGCGGCGCGACGCTCACCATGTACGACAACGTGCGCCGCGACGGCTCGGTGGCCTGGAGGGACCTGTGCCGCGGCCCCCACCTGCCCTCCACCAAGCTCATCGGCAACGGCTTCGCGCTGACCAAGGCCTCGGCCGCCTACTGGAAGGGCGACCAGTCCAACGATCAGCTCCAGCGCATCTACGGCACCGCCTGGGCCTCCAAGGAAGACCTCGTCGCCTACCAGGAGCGCATCAAGGAAGCCGAGCGCCGCGACCACCGACGCCTCGGCGCCGAGCTGGACCTGTACTCCTTCCCCGAGGAGATCGGCCCCGGCCTCGTTGTCTTCCATCCCAAGGGTGGCATCCTGCGCCACGAGATCGAGTCCTACGTGACCGACCGTCATAAGAAGGCCGGTTTCGACTTCGTGCACACCCCGGAGATCTCCAAGGGCGGACTCTTCCACACGTCGGGTCACCTGCCCTACTACGCGGACACGATGTTCCCGCCCATGCTCGTCGACGAAGAACGCGACGAGGAGGGCAACGTCACTAAGGCAGGCCAGGAGTACTACCTCAAGGCCATGAACTGCCCGATGCACAACCTCATCTTCCGCTCGCGCGGCCGTTCCTACCGTGAGCTGCCCCTGCGCTTCTACGAGCTGGGCCACGACTACCGGTACGAGAAGAGTGGCGTCGTCCACGGCCTGACCCGCATGCGCGGCTTCACGCAGGACGACTCGCACACGTACTGCACCCCGGAGCAGGCCTCGGAGGAGATCCGCACGCAGATCGAGTTCTTCCTGTCGATCCTGTCGGCTTTCGGCCTCAAGGACTTCTACCTCGAGCTGTCCACGCGCGACGAGGACGGCAAGAAGAAGGACAAGTTCATCGGTTCGGACGAAGACTGGGCGGCTGCCACGAAGGCCCTCGAAGACGCCTGCGCCGCGACCGGCCTTGATCTCGTTCCCGATCCGGGCGGCGCCGCCTTCTACGGCCCCAAGGTCTCCGTGCAGGTCAAGGATGCGATCGGCCGCACCTGGCAGATGTCGACCATTCAGTACGACTTCAACCAGCCCGAGCGCTTCGACCTGGAGTACACGGCAGCCGACGGCTCCCGCCAGCGCCCCGTCATGATCCACTCCGCGAAGCTGGGGTCTGTCGAGCGCTTCATCGGCGTCCTCACCGAGCACTACGCGGGCGCGTTCCCGGCGTGGCTCTCGCCCGTCCAGGTCCGCCTCATCCCCGTCGCCGAGGCCTTCGACGGCTACGTTAAGGACGTCGCCGCCAAGCTGCGCGAGCGTGGCGTGCGCGTCGAGACCGACCTGTCGGACGATCGCTTCGGCAAGAAGATCCGCAACGCCTCCAAGGACAAGATCCCCTTCACGCTCATCGCCGGCGGCGAGGACGTCGAGGCCGGGGCCGTGTCCTTCCGTCTGCGTGACGGCTCGCAGCACAACGGCGTCGCCGTTGATCGCGCGGTCGAGCTGATCGTGTCGCACATCGAGCAGCGCAACAACGCCGACCAGATCGACGGCCTCGACGAGGCGTGAGCGATATGACGGAGCAGGGCACGCACACCGAACCGCTGCCCACCGAGGACGCCCGCGAGCTTGCGGGCGTCCCGGACGGCTTCGGTCGCTTCTGGACCCCGTACCGGATGGCCTACATCCACGGGGAGGGCAAGCCCGCCGATGCCTCGGATCGGACGTGTCCGTTCTGTAGCGCGCCGACAAAGGCCGACGATGAGGGGCTGATCGTCTTTCGGGGTGCCACCTGCTTCGTTCTCATGAACCTGTTTCCCTACAACTCCGGCCACCTGCTCGTGTGCCCGTACCGTCACGTGTCGGACTACACGGAGCTGACGAACGAGGAGCGCGTCGAGCTCGGCGACCTGACGGCCACCGCCATGCGCGTCTCGCGTGAGGTCGCCGGCCCGCACGGCTTCAACCTGGGCATGAACCAGGGTGAGGTCGCGGGGGCTGGCATTGCCGCGCACTTGCACCAGCACGTGGTGCCCCGGTGGGCAGGGGACGCGAACTTCCTGCCTATCATCGCGCGCACGAAGGCCGTGCCCGAGCTTCTTGAGGATGCTCGCGCCCGCCTCGCCGCCGCCTGGCCTCAGGAGGGCTGATGCTCGGCAATCACGGTCGATCCATCACGAAGGCAATCTTTACGCCGCTCGCGCGCGTTCTTGCCCGTCTCGGAGTCACCCCCAACATGGTGACGGTCGCGGGCACGGTCGCGACGGTCGTCATCGCCGTCCTTTGTCTGCCGCAGGGCTGGATCTGGCAGGGGGCCATCGGCCTCGCCATCGTCATGTTCGGCGATTCCGTCGACGGTACGCTGGCACGCATGACGACCGGCGGTACGCGCTTTGGCGCGTTCCTTGACTCCACCCTGGACCGTCTGGCCGACGGCGCGGTCTTCGGATCGCTGAGCGCCTACGCGGTCTTCCAGATGGCGGACTCGCCCGTGCGGACGTGGGCGATCATCGCCGGCATCTGCTCGATCGTCGGCGCTGCGGCCGTGCCGTATGCTCGCGCCCGCGCGGAGTCTGTCGGCGTCGTGGCCAAGCTCGGCATCGCCGAGCGCACCGATCGGCTCATCGTCGGCATGGGCAGCGCGACTCTTATGAGCGTGGGCCTGCCGCAGTGGGTGTTCGCGGTTGGCCTGACGTGGGTGGCGTTCGCGTCCTTCGTGACGGTGTGCCAGCGCATCTGGTTCACCGCGCGCCACATCGACGAGGGAGCCCAGTGACCTTCTCCGCCCTCTCGCTCGCATTCCGTCTCGCTCCTCGTCTGCCGCTGCGACGCGTGATGCGCCTGGCAGATAGGGGAGCGCGTCTTGTGGCGCGTCGGGGTGGCGCCCCGATCGAGCGCCTGCGCGCCAACATGGCTCGTCTGACTGGCAGCCCGGTCTCGGATGAACGTCTCGAGGCGGCCGTGCGCTCGCACATCCGTAACTACGCCGAGGAACTGATGCTCGGCTCGCGCCGAGGCGCACCCCTGTTGGAGGGAGTCACCTTCGAGGGTTTTGACGCACTGGTCGAGGCTAGCGCAGATGGGCCGGTCATCTTGGCGCTGGGTCATTCGGGCAGCTGGGATCGGGCGGGAGCATGGGTGTGCGCCAACGGCCCCGGGATCGTTACTGTCGCCGAAAAGGTTGAGCCTCCCTCGCTTTTCGAGCGGTTCGTCGCTCTGCGCGAGGGGCTGGGCATGGAGATCATCGGTGTTGGTCCAGGCGAGTCGGTGTTTTCGACCCTCGTTGAACGCGTGCGGGGCCGCAGCGTCATCGTGCCGCTCCTGGCCGATCGCGATATCTCGGGGTCGGGCATCGAGGTTGATCTGGGGACTGGACGTGCGCTCGTCGCGGCGGGCCCCGCGGCGCTCGCGACGAAACTGGACCGTCCGCTGTTCGCGGCCTGTATCACCTACGAAAACGAGACGTCGGTGGGGGCAGACGTGCGCGTGCGTTGCGTCGGCCCGATCAGTGCGCCGACGGATCGTGCACCCGGAGTGAACCGGGTCGAGGCGCTCACGCAGGCCTGGGTGAGCGAGTTCGCGGCGATGATGGCGGATCGTCCCCAGGACTGGCACATGATGCAGCGGGTGTACGTCGAGGATCTGGATCCGCAACGTCTGGCGCGCGCCCGCGCTGAGCACGAGAGGAAGAATCGATGAAGATTGGGATCGTCAACCCCTATTCGTGGGACGTGCCCGGGGGAGTGGGCTTTCACATCCGAGACCTGGCGCTCAAGCTTCGCTCGCGCGGACACGACGTGCGCGTCCTGACGCCGTCGACGTCGGAGGACCTGCCCGAGTGGATCACGTCGGCTGGATCGTCGGTGTCGATTCCCTTTAACGGCTCGGTTGCCAACATTTCGGTCAAGCCGACGACGATGAAGCGCACGCGGCGCTGGCTCGCCGAGAACAACTTCGATGTCGTGCACGTCCACGAGCCCGTCGTCCCGTCGGTGTCGATGGCCGCGGCGATATCCTCGCGCGCCCCGCTGGTTGGCACGTTCCACGCGGCGCTGGGCCGCTCGGTTTCCCGCTCCATTGCCTCGGCGCCCATGAGGCTGTACATGGAGCGCATCGGCGTGCGGATCGCCGTCTCCGAGGAGGCGCGGCGTACACTCATCGAGCATCACGGTGGGGACGCCGTCATCATTCCGAACGGGGTGGAGACGGCCTCGTTCCGCACAGCGACGCCGCTTGTACAGTGGGCGGCCACTGCGGATCGCCCGGTCGTCGTGTTCCTGGGGCGCCTCGACGAGCCGCGCAAGGGCCTGAGCATTTTCGTTGGCGCGATCGAGCGCGTGCTCGCGCGCTTCCCGGGCGCTCGTTTCCTGATTGCCGGGCGCGGAGACGCCCCCGATTGTCGCGAGGCCGTGGCTCGCTTCGGTGATTCCGTGTCCTTCCTGGGAGGCATCAGCGACGAGGAAAAGGAGTCCTTGCTGGCCGGAGCGAGCGTCTACGTCGCCCCGCAGACGGGCGGGGAGTCCTTCGGCATCGTCCTGGTCGAGGCCATGAGCGCGCGCACCGCCGTCGTCGCCTCCGACATCCCGGCCTTCCGAGCAGTCCTCGAGGACGGTCGCGCGGGGGCGCTCTTCGAGACCGGCAACTCGCAATCGCTCGCAGCCACCCTCATTGACCTGCTGAGCGACCCGAGCCGCCTGGAGCAGGTGTCCGACGCCGGACAGCGAGCCTCCGCGCAGTACGACTGGGAGGTCGTGGCGGACAAGGTGTTCGAGGTCTACAAGCTCGCCATCGACATGGGCAGCCCCGCCGTGTCTGGGACGCGCCGCACGCGGGACCTGTTGCGCGGGCGAACGGATCGGGAAGGGGACACGTGGTGATCTCACAGTCCGTCTGGGTGTTTGGCGCTGTCGCGGTCGCCCTGGTCATCGTGGCCGTCAGCGTCGGCGCGGCTGTCGGGCGGGCGCGCCGACTCGACCGCCTCCACCAGCGCATCATTGCCTCGCGCGAGGCTCTCTCGCGCCTGCTGCTCCGACGCGCGTCCGAGGCCTCCCTTCTCGCCCAAACCTCGCCCTTTGAAGACGGGGGAGCCCAGACGATGCTCGATATCGCACGCGCCACCATCCACGACGACGGCGACCAGCTCACGACAGATGGCCTCGACCGACGCACCACGGCCTCGCGCAGAGCCGATCGGGTCGAGGTGGCCACCCGCCTCGAGCGTGCCTCTGCCTTGTCCCGTGCCATCCGTGACACCCTCACTCCGCCCGTCCGCGCCCAGGTGACAGCCGACCCGCACGCGGCCGCGCGGCTGGAAGCACTGGACGCGACCTGTTACCGCATCGAATTGACGCGAAACGTGCACAACGTGGACGTAGCAGGAGTCCGGGCTCTGCGCTCAGCACGAATGGTAAAATTGCTCAGGCTTGCCGGACATGCTCCGATACCCGAGCCCATCGACTTTGACGACGACACACACATTGGCGGACGAGGATACTGACATGCGAAGCACACACTGGGGCGGACCCGGGGAAGACTACCGCCTGAAGAAGATCAGCGCCGCGACCGTCGGTGACGACAACGGAATCAGCGCCCCGGCCCCCGACGACGCCGCGCCCGTGTGGCAGCCACCAAAGCCCATACACTCGTTCCCGTGGCTCGAGGTGGTCCTCACCTCCCTCGGTATTCTGGGCCTTATCGGCCTGATCATCTTCTTCCTCAGCCCGGAAGCAACGGGCGTCATGGCCCTTGTGAAGACCACGCTGCTCGCGCTCATCCCCCTGTCCATCGTCGTCGGATTCCTCTTCCTGATCGACCGGTGGGAGCCCGAGCCGTGGAAGACGAAACTGGCCCTGTTCGTGTGGGGCGCCGGCGTGGCCACCCTATCCTCCGGCATTCTCAATACCGCTCTGGGTACGAATCTTGCCTACAATCTGGGCGACCTTGATACGGCCAGCGCCCTGTCCGCAACGTTTGTTGCACCCCTCGTGGAGGAGACACTCAAGGGAATCGGCGTCGTCATCGTCGTCATCGTGCGCCGCACCAACATCAACTCGGTGCTCGACGGCGTCGTCTACGCGGGCTTCTCCGCAGCTGGCTTTATGTTCACAGAGGACATCCTCTACTTCCTGCGCGAGGAAGCTACGGGGACGGCGAGCCTCCTGTTCGTGGTCGCGATCCGCGGTCTCATGAGCCCCTTCGTGCACGCGATGGCCACGTCGATGACCGGCATCGGCTTGGCGCTGGCTGTCCTCAGGTTCAAGCGCGGTTGGTCCAAAGCTGGCATTGTCCTGTTGTTCTGGTTCTTCGCCATGCTCATTCACTTCGCGTGGAACGGCAGTAGCAGCCTGGGGCCTGCACGCTTCCTCATGCTCTACCTGGTGATCCAGGTGCCGGGCTTCGTCCTGTGGACGACCCTGCTGGTGCTCGCGTCGCGTAAGGAAGCAGCGAAGATTCGCAAGGGCCTCATTCCCTACGTGCGTACCGGCTGGGTGCTGCCCGGTGAGGTGACGATGGCGACGGACATGCGCGCACGCAAGGCCGCCGTGAAATGGGCTGGCGTGGGCGGTCGCGATGCAAAGCGTGCGATGCGTTCCTTCCTGTCCAACCTCGCCGCGCTCGGGCTTGACCAGTGCATGATGGCCAAGCGTGGACCCGACCACGCCCGTATCGACAACGACCGCCAAATGCTCACGGAGGCTGCGGACAACAGGCGCGAGTTCTTGCGTCTGACGTCCATTGCCCAGCAGCAACACGATGTCTCTGAAGCCGTGACCGCACGCGTGCGCACCGCCTGAGAAATGAAGGAATAACAATGACTAATCCTCGATACCCCGGAGCATCGACGCCACGCGGGCGCGCGTATGTGCCACCGACGACCGTGATGCCCTCCCTTCCTGACAGCAACGCTTCCGAGGCGACTCCCGCGACGCAGCTCCTGCCCCAGTCGGGTGGCTCTGATGACGTGGCCGCGACGAGTTTCCTGCCCCAGTCAGGCGGCTCGGACGATGCGGCCGCAACGACTTTCCTGCCCCAGTCAGGCGGCTCGGACGTCGCCCCTGCGACCACTTTCCTGCCGCAGGGTGCCGATCCCACCGACATCACTCCTGTGTCTGAACGCAGGCGTCCCTCCGCGCGCGAGGCGACCACCTCTGCGGGCCACAAGCGTCCGTCCGCCAGTGAGGCCCACCCGACTCCCAGCCACAGGCATGGGGCGCCGACCCCACAGCGTCCTGGCGCCAATGGGCAGCGCGGTGGCCGCGGGCCCTTTGCACCGGGCGCGGCCACGGGGGGACAGAGCGGCGCGCCTCAGCGGGGACTGGGCGGCTCGGGCCACGCTCCCGCGGCTCAAGGTAGCGTGCCCCAGCGTGCTCTTGGTGGTCCCGATGGTGCCCCGCGTGGCCCGGTGACCGGTATGAGTGCCACGGCCTCGTCGGGTCAGGGGGGTATCGCCCAGCGTGCTCTTGGTGGCCCTGATGGTGCCCCGCGTGGCCCGGTGACCGGTATGAGTGCCACGGCCTCGTCGGGTCAGAGGGGTATCGCCCAGCGTGCTCTTGGTGGCCCCGATGGTGCCCCGCGTGGCCCGGTGACCGGTATGAGTGCCACGGCACCTCATCCCCAGCCCGAAGTCGGCGCCCCGGCAGCTGCACAGAGTGCGACACCCGACGCGGCGCCCGCCCGATCGGAGCGCAGTTTGCCCGTCGCTGACGCGGCACCAGCTCAGGCGAGCAGGAGCCTGCCGGTGACCGATTCGGTCCCTCTGCCCGTTGCTAGCACTCCCGAAAACTCGTTCTCAGCTGCGGCGGCATCCGCTCCCGAGCCCGCCAAGGCACCTGCGGCTGCCTCCGCGCTCGCGCCCGCGGCAGCCATTCCTGCGCC
>NZ_JAPWAG010000043.1:0-9689 GCF_041432775.1 Pauljensenia sp. 20925_1_34
CCATCGTTGCATAGTGCGATGGACTGGCGATTGTTTCACGTGCAACATGTGGGCCCGGGAGGACGACAGTCCTCCCGGGCCCGGTGCGTCTCGCAGGGTAGTACGCGAGCAAAAGGCCTATGCGGGATCAGTCGGTGACAACATCCTCCACCGGCTCGGCGTTGTCGGCTGCCGCAGCCACGTCCTCAGAGACCGCCTCGGCCTCGGCCGGTACGCGTCCGCCAGCCACGAACTCGACGATGTCAGCACACAACTGCGCAAACGACGAATCCTCGAGCGCATCTGCCGCCTGGGGGAGCAGCGACGTATCCGTCATACCCGGCGCCACATTCACGTCGATGCACCAGCAGGTGCCCTCCTCGTCGACCACGAAATCCATGCGCGACAAGTCCCGCAGACCCAGCGTCGTGTGCGCCTCCACGGCCGCGGCCTGCATGTCAGCCAAGGCCTCGGGAGAGAAACGCGCCGGAACGAAGTACTCCGCCTCATCAGTCGTGTACCGCGCATCGTAGTCGTAGCGACCATCGTCCGTCACAACCTCGACGGGCGGCAGAGCGACCGGGCCGCCCTCCAGATCCACGACCGACACGGCCACGTCGCGGCCCTCAATGCGCTGCTCCACCATCAGACGCTGGCCGTACGCAAACGCATCCACCATCGACCGACGCAATTGCTTCGCATCATGCGCCGTCGAAATACCCAGTGCCGAGCCACCATCCGTCGGCTTAATAACAACCGGGAACGACACCGACCCCTCCAGCGCAGACAGCACATTCGACGCACCCAGCTGACGGAAAATCGCCTGCGGCAGCGTCACCCACCCTGGCGTCGCCAACCCCGCAGAACCCAGCAGCGCCTTCGCCGTCGGCTTATTCGACGCCAGCATCGAATGAACCGACGACGACCCCACAAAGGGAATCCCCAGCGACTCCAAGAACGACTGCAACGAGCCATCCTCGCCAATCGACCCATGCACGAGAGGCCAAATCACGTCAGGAGCGAACGACTCAATCGCCCCCGCCAGCGACGCATCCACATCCGAAATGACAATCTCGTAGCCGGCCTGCGCCAGAATATTCGCGACGCGACGACCCGAACGCACAGACACGTCACGCTCGTGCGTCAGACCGCCCGAAATAATCAGAACCTTCGTAGCCACAGTGTGTTACTCCTTCGCAACGTTAACGATTAGACCCAGCCCCGGCCTCGTCAATTGAAGCCGTGCCAAACATGTCGACCATTTCCTTCTCCGCATTGACCACCGTTGACAGGCGGCGCACACCCTCGCGGATATCCTCGGGCGTGGGGTAGCAGAACGACAAGCGCATGTGATTCGACCCCGAGCCATCGTAGAAGAACGCCGTACCCGACACGTACGCGACCTGAGCGCGCACCGCGCGCGGCAGCATCGCCTTCGCATCCAAGCCCTCAGGCAGCGTCACCCACGTGTAGAAACCGCCATCCGGCACCGTCCACGAGCACGACGGCATGAACTCCTCGAGCGCCGTCAGCATCGAGCGGCAACGCTCCGCGTACATCGAACGGAACGACTTCACCTGCCCATACCAGTCGTAGTTGCTCAGGTAATCCGCGATCGCCATCTGGCCCACCATCGACGGGCACAGGATCGCCGACTCGAGCGCCAGGACCAGCTTCGCGCGAATCGCGTGCGGCGCGTACGCCCAGCCGATACGGAAACCGGGCGCAAACATCTTCGAGAACGAACCCAGGTAGACGACGCCCTCCGGGCTGTACGAGGCGATGGCCGGCAGAGGATCGTTGTGGAAGCCGAGCAGACCGTAGGGGTTGTCCTCGACGATCAGGACGTGCTCGCGCAGGCAGATCTCGGCGATGATCGGGCGGCGCTCCGCCGACAGGGTCACGCCCGCCGGGTTGTGGTAGTTCGGGATGATGTAGATGAACTTAATTGTGCGACCCGAGGCGCGCACGTCGCGGATCGTCTCAACCAAGGCCTCGGGAATGATGCCGTGCTCATCCATGGGGACGTGCACGATGTCCGCCTGGCGGGCGCGGAAGACGCCCAGCGCGCCCACGTACGAGGGGGCCTCCGCGAGGACGACGTCGCCCGGGTTCACGAAGAGCTCGGTCACGAGGTCAAGGGCCTGCTGACTGCCCGTTGTTACGACCACGTCGTCGGGGTCGGCGCCGACGATGCCGTCGTAGGCCATGACCTCGGTGATGCGCTCGCGCAGCACCTCCCAGCCCTGGCCGTTGCCGTACTGCATGGCCTGCGCGCCGTGGTTGCGGATCAGCTTCTCCGCGGACGCGGCAAGGCGGTCGAGGGGGAGGTCCTTCAGGTTCGGCATACCGCCGGCGAGGGAGACGACCTCGGGGCGCGAGACGACGGAGAAGAGCGCGCGAATTTCCGACGCGCGCAGGTTCAGTGCGCGGTCTGCGTAAACGTCGTACCAGGGGTCGAGGCGGTTACCCTGCGCGGGCGTGCGCCCGGACGAGGCCGGGGTCGCCCCGTGTGTCGAAGGCTGAGTCAAGGGGTGCCATCCTTTACTTGGAGTCGCGTTATCCGTATAGGTAAAGTGTGCCACTTTCCTGGCTTATCGGGGCGATGAGGACCGGTGATTGGGCGCAGCGTTTCGCGTTTCCTTCGCTGAGGCCATGGTTGCGTTTCCGGGCGAGGCATGGGTGCTGCGGTTGTCGTCGCGCGTGACTGTTTCACGTGAAACAATTGATAGTGTTGAACGGTCAGCGCGGACGCACGGCTGCGCCGCTGATGTGTTGATCCGCTGGCTGGCGTGGATGCCCGTGTTGGCGAGGCTCGTTCGGGGCCGGAAGGGAGCGCGATATGTCGTTTGAGTTCACTGTTCTGCCTGATGAGCGTTTCATCGAGATTCTTGAGGCGTGGGTGGATTCGCCCTGGCCTAAGACCGCCGAAGACGGCTACGCCTTACGCGACCGCTTCGGATGGAAACCCTCGGAGAACAAGCCGAATGTTTTCACCTCTGATGTCGTGCCTGATGAGCTTTCCGCTAGCTTCACCAGTCGGCAGGGTGTAATTGGTTCTTTTGACTTTCCGATCACTGATATTGCGCCCGAGGAGGCTCGGGGGGATTCGTTGGAGGATGCCTTGGTGATTTATCGGCGTTTCTGTGACATCCTGACGAGCCGGTATGGGAAGCCCAAGCGGCGCAAGAATAGAAATGGTTATTACCGCTCGAATTTTGTGACGTCTCAGGGTGTTGGCGTGAGTGTGGGGGGCACGATCGCTCACGTGAGTTGTGTTGTTGAGTCTCCTGAGGAGATGTTTATTGCAAGTGAGTATGCGCGTCTGGTCGCCAAGGGGTACATCTCAGAGGACGAGTAGTCGTACCCCGGGGAATTTGGTCGTGCTCGTAGTGTGGTGTGGACCGTCCGCGATCGTAGGTTTCTACCCTTGGTTCGGCTTGTGTTGATGTTTCACGTGAAACAATGTTGTGGGAACGGTGGCCTACTATTTTGTCAATGATCTGCTGTGCTGCACTCGTGAATCTATGTTGTTTGAACGCTTGACAAGTTTCTCGTGTTGGGTCTCATTTGTTGCCATGACAGATATGTCCGGTGTGCATGCGGGTATCGATGAGCGTGTTGCGGCTCAGTTGAAGGCGCTCAAAGTCGCGAGCGCTGAAGCAGAGCGGATGGGAGCGGCTGCTCAGGCATTCCTTGATGGTGCCAATGAAGTGGTGGGGCAAGGGTCTGATCCGTCTGGGTGTGTGTCTGTTCGGGTGGATAGCGCCGGGCGGGTCGTGGAAGTCAGTGTGGATGGCGTAGTAGATAGTCGGATTGTCTCCGCTTATGAGGACGCTATTGCTGATCGCGGTGCTCAGTTGGCTGATGTTGCATCCGATGCATATGGGCCGGATTCACAGCCGGCGAAGGCGCTGTTGGAGCAGTACGGGTCAGCGCGTGAAAGCGCTGGCAAGGAGTCGCACGTGCCCCGCGTAGTTGGGGAGTACTGCGTGGACGTATGCCTGAGCGCAACCCGTATCGGAGGGGGCAGTGGTGAGCACAGGGGATCTGTCTGTCGATACTGCTGACGTCGTGACGTTGGCCGGTCGAACAGAAGCCGTGAGCGATGCCGTCAGCGAAGGAATTAGCGCACTCAATGCAGCACCTTCTTCAGATGGGTTCGGAATGATCGTGGGAGCGATCATCGGTCCTGTGCTGGGCATGTTTGCTACGTCTGCTCATGATTTGCTTGCTGCAGCTGGTACTCATGCGTCCGATACTGGCGGGGCGCTCCGGGGTGCTGCCGCGAGTTTTGAGGAGACGGAGTCTGACTCTGCAAACTCGGTGAGGACATGGATGCCATGAGCGTCGACTTGGCGGGAGCTGGTGCTTCTACGCATGTTGCGGGCCGGGGTGCCCGAGCTGCTGCTGGTGCTGCTTCAAGCGGTGTTAGCGCGCAGGATTTGATTGCTACACGAACCGATACGACCACTGCGGCGCAGGGTGCTGGACTTCTTGAGGACATTGAGTCAATTAGCTCGTCTTTGAAGGAGGGATCCTGGCTGGGCGTGGGGCTATCCACGGTCGGCGCTGTGGCGGACGTGGCCTCGGCCGTGACGAACCCGATTGCGACGCTGGTGTCGTGGGGCGCGGGCTTCCTCATCGAGCACTTCGAACCGCTCAAGGGGTGGATGGATCAGCTGGCTGGTAATGCCGATCAGGTTCGGGCGCATGCGCAGACGTGGGCGAATACTGCTGCGGCGATGGGTGGCCAGGCCGATTCCATGGAGTCGGACGTGTCGTCGTTGTTGTGCCGGAGTGAAGGTCAGACTGCTGACGCCGCGCGCACGAGGTGTGGGAAGACCGTTGACGCACTGCGCGGTGGTGCATCGTCTACGGAAGGGGTCAGTACGGCGATCGGCATTCTGGCTGAGGTCGTGGGTATCGTACGAAGCCTGGTTGTCGGGGCGATTAGTGACATCATCGGCCAACTCGCTCAGGCGATTGCGGAGGCAGTCCTGTCGGTGGGGACTCTGGCACCGCTTGTGGCTGCTCAGATCTCTACGAAGGTCAGCGCTTTTACCGCTGATGTGTCCCCGAAGATCAATGGCCTGATCGAGGCCGGGCAGAGACTCTCGCACAGTGTCACCGACCTGTCTGGAAAGGCGACAAGCATGAAGGCCGGCCTGGCTGCGGTGGTTCCGGGCTTCGGCATGATGGGCAAGCGCGGCAAGATCGATGACTTGGTCGACCACGCGTCTTGGGTCAAGGGCCGCCGGTCGCGCTCGACGCCTGACGGGGTTTCAGCCGTTGATCACCTCGCTGACATGAACCAGCAGCGCATCAAATTCCGGGCCACGCGCGTTGGCTTGGAACGTACCGTGGACCGCATGACCTCTCCCTTCAAGAGCGCACTGGATAAGCATTTCCCGAACCGAAACAGCCCGCGTAACCCGCGCTCGCACATGACGGTCAAACGACGCAATGAGAGCATTAGACATCTGCGAGAGCAAGGTGTGGATGACCGTGTAGTCGACGATCTGAATGACACTGCAGCAGATTTGACTGCTGCGCGTGTGGCTGAGGCTCGCGCTGCGGAGCGCATGGGGCACGCCGGTTTGGAGGCTAAGTGGGATGAGATGGGGATCGTTCAGGCCGGCGGCGTGGGCGGTCCGGGCACCGGTCGTAGTCACGTGGACACGATTGGGTATCGGCCTGGGGAGTTGCATGTGGGGGAGTGTAAGGGTGGCACGAGCGCCAAGATCGGGACCTACGAGGTTGACGGGGTCGAGGTCGAGCAGAGTTCGGCTGCCTACGTGGGGGACCGCCTGGCTAAGGACACGGACTTTCACCAGAAGATGCGTGAGAACCCGGCGTTGTGGGAGGCCGTCAAGGATGGGCGTGTCACGGTGTATTCCGACGTCGCGATTGCCCGCAGTGGGAACGCTGGGAGAATAGACTTTAGGACCGAGCCGATTGAGCTGGACCCAGCCCACATCGCCCGCATCGACCAGGCCATCAAGGGCTACTAGAGGAGGATCATGTCTTTTGAGTTCACTGTGTTGTCTGATGATCGTTTCATCGAGATTCTTGAGGCGTGGGTGGATTCGCCTTGGCCTAAGACTGCTGAAGATGGCTACGCCTTACGCGACCGCTTCGGGTGGGTGCCTGCGGAGGATAAGCCGAGTTTGTTTACTTCGGATGTTCGTCCCGACGAACTATCCTCGAGCTTCTCTGTCAGCGGTGGAAACATCAGGTCAATGCGTGTACCGATCACTGATATTGCTCCCGAGGAGGCTCGGGGTGATTCGTTGGAGGATGCCCTGGTGATTTATCGGCATTTCTGTGACATTCTGACGAGCCGGTATGGCAAGCCCAAGCGGCGCAAGAATAGGAACGGATTTTACGAGGCTCTATATGTTTCTCCGCAGGGGGTGGGTATCAATCCGGGAGGGTGTCGTTCCTTCGTTGAGTGCAACATTAAGTCTCCTGAGGAGATGTTTATTGAGAGCGAGTACGCGCGTCTGGTCGCCAAGGGGTACATCTCAGAGGACGAGTAGTACCGGCACCCGGGCGCGCCTGGCCTCCGGCTTACTGCCGGGGTGTGGCTGGCCTCGGTGGTGCGGGGGCGCGGCCGCCTGCTGGCTTGATGCCGAGTTCTGTCGTCCTCGGGCATACGGTGGGGGCTTGGGTTCCTGTGGGGTTGCTGTTGGGGCTGGTTGTGATTCATCCTGTGCGTGAGCGGCGTGTGTGTTGTTGGTGTCGGCCGGGCCATCAAGGCCCTGTGAAGGAGGATCATGTCCTTTGAGTTTACCGTGTTGTCTGATGATCGTTTCATCGAGATTCTTGAGGAGTGGGTGGATTCGCCCTGGCCAAAAACAGCCGAAGACGGCTACGCCCTACGCGACCAGTTCGGATGGACGCCAGATTCTCAAGATCCGGCGCTATTTGCCTCGGATGTTGAGCCAGATGAGCCGTCGGCTTACTTCACGGAGTCAAATGACTCGATTAATTCACTTACTTTTCCTATTACTGATATAGCGCCTGAAGGGGCTCGTGGGGAATCGTTGGAGTCGGCGAAGGTGATTTATCGGCGTTTCTGTGAGATTTTGACGCGGCGGTATGATAAGCCGAAGAAGCGTAGGAATAAGGGCGAATACTATCGTTCAACGTATATTACCTCGCTCGGTGTTGGCATCAGTATTGGCGGTAATCGGTCACTCATTGAGTGCTACATTAAGTCACCTAATCTTATGTTTACTGAGAGTGAGTATGCGCGTCTGGTCGCCAAGGGGTATATCTCGGAGGATGAGTAGTCGCGGTGGGTGGTCTCGGTGCCCGGGCGCGGCTGGTCTCGGGGTTACTGCCGGGGTGTGGCTGGCCTCGGTGGTGCGTGGGTGCGGCCGCCTGCTGGCTTGATACGGAGTCCTGCTGTCCTTGGGCTCGCTGTCGGGCTTGGGGACCCTTGGGCTCACTGCCGGGGCGCGGCCGCCTGCTGGCTTGATGCCGAGTTCTGTCGTCCTCGGGCATACGGTAGGGGCTTGGGTTCCTGTGGGGTTGCTGTCGGGGCTGGTTGTGATCCATCCTGTGCGTGAGCGGCGTGCGTGTTGTCGGCGTTGACGAGGCTATCAAGGGCTACTAGAGGAGGATCATGTCTTTTGAGTTTACCGTGTTGTCTGATGATCGTTTCATCGAGATTCTTGAGGCGTGGGTGGACTCACCCTGGCCTAAGACTGTTGAAGACGGCTACGCTCTACGCGACCGCTTCGGATGGGTACCCTCAGAGAACAAGCCGGATGTTTTCACCTCTGATGTCGTGCCTGATGAGCTTTCCGCTGCCTTCACCAGTCGGCAGGGCGTGATTGGTTCTTTCGACTTTCCGATCACTGATATTGCGCCGGAGGAGGCTCGGGGTGATTCGTTGGAGGATGCCTTGGTGATTTATCGGCATTTCTGTGACATTCTGACGAGTCGGTATGGGAAGCCCAAGCGGCGCAAGAATAGGAACGGATTTTACGAGGCTCTATATGTTTCTCCGCAGGGGGTGGGTATCAATCCGGGTGGGTGTCGTTCCTTCGTTGAGTGCAACATTAAGTCTCCTGAGGAGATGTTTATTGAGAGCGAGTACGCGCGTCTGGTCGCCAAGGGGTACATCTCAGAGGACGAGTAGTACCGGCACCCGGGCGCGCCTGGCCTCCGGCTTACTGCCGGGGTGTGGCTGGCCTCGGTGGTGCGGGGGCGCGGCCGCCTGCTGGCTTGATGCCGAGTTCTGTCGTCCTCGGGCATACGGTGGGGGCTTGGGTTCCTGTGGGGTTGCTGTTGGGGCTGGTTGTGATTCATCCTGTGCGTGAGCGGCGTGTGTGTTGTTGGTGTCGGCCGGGCCATCAAGGCCCTGTGAAGGAGGATCATGTCCTTTGAGTTCACCGTGTTGTCCGATGAACGTTTCATCGAGATCCTCCAGGCCTGGGTAGACTCACCGTGGCCCAAAACCGCCGAAGACGGCTACGCCCTACGAGACCAATTCGGATGGGTACCCAAGGAGGATAAGCCAAGTTTGTTTACTTCCGATATTCAACCTCACGAGCTTTCGTCTAGCTTTAGCTGTCGACAGGGAGCTCTATATTCATTTAACTTTCTAATTACTGATATTGCGCCTGAGGAGGCTCGGGGGGATTCACTGAAGGATGCCCTGGTGATTTACCGGCACTTCTGCGACATTCTGAAGAGCCGGTACGGTAAGCCCAAGCAGCGCAGGAACAAGGGGGGATACTACCGTTCGACGTATATTACTTCCCGCGGTGTCGGCATCAGTATTGGTGGCAATCGGTCACTCATTGACTGCTACATTAAGTCTCCTGAGGAGATGTTTATTGCGAGTGAGTATGCGCGTCTGGTCGCCAAGGGGTACATCTCGGAGGACGAGTAGTACCGGCGGGTGGTCTCGGCGCCCGGGCGCGGCTGGCCTCGACCTGGGAGTCGCAGGCGGATTGTTTCACGTGAAACAAACACCGGCCCTCGGGCCTAATGCAGGAGTGGAGAGAGCCAAGAGGTCATCGACACGGCGATAGACGTACTAGACCCAGTCGGCGATGAAGCCGAGGGTCGGTGGTCCGGTCGCCTCATGGGCTTGCCGGTTATGGGGCTCTTCGCATTTTGGGGTGTGGGGGGTGGTGTTGGCATGGGGTCGGGGCCTGCCCGATGATTGAGGTTGCAACACTTCAAACGCTGGGAGGCCCCGACATGCCTCATGCTACCTTTTCTGCTGCGGATATGACGATTTATTGTGGGTTGGAGGAGCTGGGCTTAGTGGCCGTGGGGATGCGCTGCCAGGGGGGTGGGTTCGTCCTGAAGTGCCGTGCGGCTAGTCCTGCTCGGCTGTGTCCAGGGTGTGGGCGCCCGGGGTATTCGCTGGGGTCGCGTACCCGGCGCTTAGCGCACGAACCGCGGGGGCATCAGCCCACGACGCTGGCGGTGTATGTGGGACGTTACCACTGTCGCGCGTGTTCTCGCTCCTGGTGTGACGACATCAGCCAGGCGGCTCCCCCACGCGCCAAACTCTCCTTTGGGGCCTTGCGCTGGGGACTTGTGTGCTTGATCGCTGACAATATGTCCATGAATCGGATCGCCGCTCACCTGGCGGTAGCCTGGCATACCGCCAACGAGGCGATACTGGCCTATGGGGAAGAACTCCTGCTGGCGGATTCGACTCGTTTTGAAGGCGTGCGCGT
>NZ_JAPWAG010000044.1:0-9370 GCF_041432775.1 Pauljensenia sp. 20925_1_34
ATTGCAACGTTTTCTGGGGTACTAAGAAATATTAGGGTACCCAAATTACGTGCGACTTTTGGGAGGGCGAGGTTGGGACGGGGCCGGGGCAAGGCCGGGGCGAGGTCGGGGGCTGGGTTGAGGTGGGGCGAGGCTCCGCATCGTTGGGACCTGGTGGCCGGGGTTTATGAGGTGGTTACCCCAAAATGTCGCACGTAATTCCCCTGTGGCTATTTCAAGTTTTGAAATCGGATCGTTGGGATTGCAACGTTTTCTTGAGTCCTAAGAAAAGTGAGGGTACCCAAATTACGTGCGACTTTTGGGGAGGGCGAGGTCGGGGCGAGACCGGGGTGAGGTCGGAGGCCGGGACGAGGCCGGGGCCGGGGCGTCCCGGGCACCGGCGTTCGGGGAGGCGGAACCGACATGTGGGCCGATCAGTGAGGGTTTAACCACGATACGGAGTTTTGTAACGGCATGCCGAGCGCGCCCGCGTGGCGCCCCCATATGCTGATTGTGCGGGCCGAACGGCCCAGTAACGGAGAAGCTCATGATTGACCTCACCGGGGTGTCTAAGGTCTACCCCGTGAAAAACGGCGGCCAAGTCGTCGCCCTCGATGGGGTGAACCTGCACGTTGACCGTGGCTCGATCCACGGCATCGTCGGTCGATCCGGCGCAGGCAAGTCCACCCTTATTCGGTGTTTGACAGCCCTCGAGAAACCCACCGAGGGACACATCGTCGTCGACGGCCACGACCTGGCCGCCCTGTCCGGCAAGCCACTGCGCGCCGCGCGTCGCCGTATCGGCATGGTGTTCCAGGCCGCGAACCTCCTGGACGCGCGCACCGCCGCCGAGAACATCGGCTACCCCCTCAAGCTGGCGGGCGTCCCCGCTGCACAGCGCCGCGCGCGCGTCGAGGAACTCCTCGCGCTCGTCGGCCTTGAGGGCCGCGGCGACTCCTATCCATCCCAGCTGTCCGGCGGTCAGCGTCAGCGCGTCGGCATCGCCCGCGCCCTGGCCGATGAGCCCGCCGTGCTCCTGTGCGACGAGCCGACCAGCGCGCTTGACACCGAGTCCACCGCGCAGGTCCTCTCGCTGCTGCGCGAGATCCGCGATGTCGCCGGCGTCACCGTCGTCATCATCACCCACGAGATGTCCGTCGTGCGAGAGATCTGCGACTCCGTGACTCTTCTCGGCCACGGCCAGGTCCTGCAGACCGGCACTCTCGAAGAGGTCGTCGCCGACTCGGGGACCCCGCTTGCTCGCGAGCTGGTTCCCATGCCGCTCGTTGAATCGGAGTCGACCGCCGGGGGTGCTGCCACCCTTGACGGTCGCTGGAAGGACAGCGTCCTCCTCGACGTCGTCTTCACCTCGCACCCGGGCGTGCCCACGGGTGCGACTGTGTTGCACCTGGCCTCGTCCATGGGCGCGGACGTGACCGCGGGAACCTTCGAATCCCTCGGATCCGTGCAGGTCGGTCGCCTGGCCCTGACCGTCCCCGCGTACCACGCTGACAAGATCATCGAGCAGTTGCGCAAGAACAACGTCCACGCGGAAGTGAGGGACCAATGATCACCGCACATCTCGCGAGTGCGACCGTGCAGGCCGCCGCGCAGGCGCTCGTGCCCACAGGCAAGGGCGACCCGACGTGGTTCGACAACCCGGCACTGACCCAGAAGTTCGTTCCCGCGATCTTCGAGACCCTCATGATGACGGGCCTGTCCACCGTTTTCGCGGTCGTCATCGGAACGCTGCTGGGCCTCGTCCTGGTCCAGACCGGCAAGGGTGGCCTGACCCCCAATAAGGGTGTCTATCAGGCCGTGTCCTTCGTCGTCAACATCGTGCGCTCCTTGCCCTTCATCATCGGCATTATCATGCTGATCCCGGTCACGAGGGCGATCGTCGGCAAGTCCACGGGCTCGCTGGCCACCGTCGTGCCGCTGGTTATCCTCTCCGCGCCATTCTTCGCGCGACTCGTGGAGACGAACCTCCTGGCCGTCGACCCCGGCAAGGTCGAGGCCGCCCAGATGATGGGCGCCTCGAACCGCCAGATCCGCTGGGGAGTCCTCATTCGCGAGGCCATGCCCGCCCTCGTCCAATCGATCACGACCCTGGCGATCACCCTCATCGGCTACTCCGCGATGGCGGGTGCCGTCGGCGGCGGCGGCCTGGGCCAGATGGCTATCAACTACGGCTACAACCGATGGCAGGACGACGTCATGATCTCAACCGTCGTCGCGATCATCGTGATCGTCCAGGTCATCCAGCTGATCGGCGACCTCATCTCGCGTCGTCTCGACCACCGCGCGCGCTGAGAAGCTGAGAAACCGCGGACACCATCTCATCTACCTGAGGCCACCTCGGCCTCGTCCCATCCCATCGACACACAGAAAAGAGAACCACTATGCGTCATCGCTCTGTCGCGGCCCTCGCGCTGGCGGCCGTTGCCTCTCTGGGCCTGGCGGCCTGCTCCGGCGGCTCCACCTCCTCCACCCCCTCCGACGTCAACACCCTGAAGGTCGGGGCGACCCCCTCGCCGCACGCGAAGATCCTGAACTACATTAACGACAACCTGGCCGCGGATGCGGGCATCAAGATCGAGGTCGTCGAGTACACCGACTACGTCCAGCCCAACAAGGCGCTGAACGAAAATGAGCTCGACGCCAACTTCTACCAGACCGTCCCCTACCTGGAGAACGCTGAGAAGCAGGAAGGCTACGACTTCGAGGCGGGAGCGGGCATCCACCTGGAGCCGCTCGGCATCTTCTCCAACAAGCACCAGTCGCTCGACGAGCTGCCCGATGGCGGCACGATCGGCATCATCTCTGACACGTCGAACCAGGCGCGCGCTCTGGAGCTGCTGGCCACGCAGGGTCTCGTTGAGATCCCCGAGGGCGACGGCGACGTCAACATCAACACCGTCACCAAGCTGAAGAACTTCACCTTCACCGAGGTTGATGGCCCGCAGCTGGTCCGCTCGCTCGATGACTACGACTACGCGGTCATCAACGGCAACTTCGCCCAGGAGGGTGGCAAGTCCATCTCCTCCGACGCGCTCGTCGTCGAGTCCCCGGTCGATAACCCGGCCGTGAACGTCCTCGTGTGGAAGAACGGCTCTGCCAAGGCGGAGACCATCGCCAAGCTGGAGCAGCTCCTGCACTCTGACGAGGTCAAGCAGTACATCGAGCAGACCTGGCCCGACGGCTCGGTCATCCCGGCGTTCTGATTCATTGACGAGGCCGGGGCGCGTTCTGGCGTGAGGGCGCGGCGGGTGGACCGCCGGTGATCCGACGGGCTGGCCGCGCGAAGGCTGAGCACTGATGCGGGTGGGCCCCGGAACCGTGAGGTTCCGGGGCCCACCCGTTTGTTGTGCCGCGAGTTGCGGGGCGAATCAGTTGGTGCGCGTTTCGAGGGGGAACTCGGCGTCCGGCTCGTGGGTGATGCGGTTGCGCAGGTCGCGGCGGAAGATTTCAATGACCCACAGCCAGATGATGTGGCCGAAGAACTCAGAGAAGTGTTCCGCAAAGGGCTGGTCCCACGGCGCGGGGACGGTGCCCATGAGCGGCATGAGGATGACGTGGAAGCCCACGTACACGACGATCCCGAAGGCGGCACCCTGCCAGAGCTTGATCTGGGGGAAGCGCTCGGCGAGCACACAGTAGATGACTGCGAAGCCGATGGCGAAGGCGAAGTGGACGATGAAGGAGATCCAGGGGAGGCCTTCATTGCCGTTGTAGGTGTAGCTCAGGTGAGTGACGCTCTCCGGGACGCCCAGCTGCTGGAGGAGCTGCTGCGGCGGGTTGGTTGCGTTACGGACGGGTGTACGCGGGGGCAGTGGCACCTCCCATCCGAACTTCACGATCGCGGAGACGATGCCTCCGAGAACACCTGCGAGTGCTGCGACGCCATACTTGCGGCGCTTGGGATTGGTCTGAATGAGTGCCATGTGACAAGCATGAAAGCAGCTAGTTGAAATTTCGAGACTTTGAACCTCTTCGTGCGCAAGGTCATATGAGCGTCCTGCCAGGCAAGACGTGTGAAAAATAGCCGATTCGGTATATTTTGGGCCCGTGACCTGTGAATATACCCGTGTGGGGGAGGGACTTCCGTCCCTCCCCCACACGGGTTTTCTCGTCAATCCCGCGCTCACTCACGCCCCTTCGGGCGCTCCCGCGCGGCAGCCACCGGGCGTCAGTCGATGATGCCGTACAGACGATCACCCGCGTCGCCCAGGCCGGGCACGATGTACGACTTATCGTTGAGACACTCGTCGACAGCGGCGACGACGACGTTGACGTCAGCGCGGTCGCCGATCGCGGCCTCGAGCGTGGCAACTCCCTCGGGGGCAGCCAGGATGCACACGCAGGTGACGTCCTTCGCGCCGCGCTCGAACAGGTAGTTGGTGGCGGCAACCATCGTGTGGCCCGTGGCCAGCATGGGGTCGAGCACGAAGCACTGGCGACCCGACAGGTCATCGGGCAGTCGGTTCGCGTAGGTCTCGATCTCCAGCGTGTCGTCGTCGCGACGCATGCCCAGGAAGCCGACCTCGGCGGTGGGCAGCAGGCGGGTCATACCCTCGAGCATGCCCAGACCCGCGCGCAGGACGGGCACAACAATCGGGCGAGGCTCGGACAGCGTCAAGCCGGTGGTCGGAGCAACGGGGGTCTCGATTGGGGTATCGGACACGGCGACCTCGCGGGTCGCCTCGTAGGCGAGCAGGGTGACCAGCTCGTCAACGAGCTGGCGGAACGTCGCCGATGGCGTGTTGCGATCGCGCAGGACGGTGAGCTTGTGGGCGATCAGGGGGTGATGAGCTACGTGGAGGCGCATGGTTATAGGCTACCTCGTTCGCATACGGGCGCGCACCCCGTTACCGAGGGACGAGGCCCCGGCCGGTCCGCGCGAATCGGCGACGGTCTTTGCAGGTCGCAGGCTGACCAACTGTCAAACTCAGGTGTCACAATCGACTCGCGCCCCACCGTTAGCTCCGGTTCCCCCAATGTTGATTTGGCCGGTAAGCTAGGAGGGTGACAGTGAATGAGCAGTACCGTGAAGCGATGGGCAAGGCCCTGTTCCTGGCAAATCGCGCCCGTGAAACGGGAGACGTCCCCGTCGGAGCCGTCGTTGTCGACGCCGACGGTCGCATCATCGGTCGAGGCTGGAACTGCCGCGAAGCCCACCACGACCCCACTGGTCACGCCGAAATCGTCGCCCTGCGAGAAGCCGCCCGCGCCCTGGGCACGTGGCGACTGAGCGGCTGCACGCTCATCGTCACCCTCGAGCCCTGCACCATGTGCGCCGGGGCCATCCTCGCCTCGCGCGTCGACCGCGTCGTCTTCGGCGCCTGGGACCCCAAGGCCGGCGCAGCCGGCTCCCTGCGCGACGTCCTGCGCGACGCCCGCATGCCCCACCCCACCGAGGTCATCGGCGGCGTCCTCGCCCAGGAAGCCGCCATGCAGCTGCGCTCCTTCTTCCTCGGCCGTCGCGCCGCCAACGAGATGCCCGTCATCGAGGCACCCGTCCACGAGCCCGGCGACCTGCCCGCCCCCGCACCCGCCAAGGCTGCACGCGCGGACAAGCCCGCCAAGGCCTCGTCCCCGGAGGAAGCCCCCGAGCGCGCCTACCCGAAGCACGACGCGGGCACCGGACAGGCGCTCCTCCCCGCAACGCCCGCCAGCCACCGCGCCGACACCGCCGCGCCGCTGCCGCGCCGCGCAGGACGCCCCTTCTCCGAGCGCGTCTCCGGCAACGGCGACGACCCCGCCGACATCGCCGCAGGCGAAGCAGCCGAGAACGCGCCCGCCTCGCAGCCGCCCTACCGCAGCGCCGCGCCCCTCCTGCCCGCCGTCGCCCCCCGCAACACGCGCGGCCCCATCACCAAGTCCGTGCCCCAGATCCGCCCCGTGCACGTGCGCCCCACCGCCACCGTGCCCGCCGGAATCTACACGCCCGCCCAGCCCAAGCGCACCGACGCCAAGCCCGAGGTCGTCGAAGCCCCTCAGGTCGTCGAGGCCCCTCAGGTCGTCGAGGTCGTGGCCGAGACCGTGCCGCCCGCGCCGCCCGTCTTCCCCCAGCGCGCCCAGCAGCGCACCACCACGCGCACCCAGCGCCCGCTGCCGCAAGCCTTCGAACCCGAGACCGCGCGCCGCGTCGACTACGAGCTCTCGCCGCGCCAGTTCAGCGACGTCGACCCCGTGACCTCCGGGATCCGCGTGCGCCGATCCTCGCGCCGCCGCGGCAACGCCCGCCACTAACATGATCCCCGCACGCGTCATCACCGTCTCCGACCGTTGCCACGCGGGCACCGCCGAGGACCTCTCCGGCCCCCTCGCCGCGCGCCTCCTCGCCGAACACGGCGTCAGCGCGTCCGTCCACATCATCCCCGACGACATCGACGCCATCCGCGCTGCGATCACCTCCGCGGCCGCTTCGGGCGCCCGCCTCGTGTTCACAACCGGCGGCACCGGACTGGCACCCCGCGACGTCACCCCCGAAGCCACCGAACCCCTCCTGGCCACCCGCATCGACGGACTCGCCGACGCTATCCGCCGCCGCGGAGAAACAACCGTCGCCTCCGCCGCCCTGTCACGAGGCCTCGTCGGCGTCACGGCGCGATCTGACGCGGGCGCACTCGTCGTCAACGCACCCGGCTCCCGCGGCGGCGTCACCGACGCCGTCGCCGTCATCGGCCCCCTCGTCGCCCACATCCTCGACCAGCTCGCAGGCGGAGACCACCCGCGCGCGTGAGCGCGCCCGTGCGTGCGGGCCGCTCCGCGATTCCGCCGCTGCGGACCCGCCACCGTTCTCCTGCCACTTCGGGCCCTCATGCGAGGCGACCGCCCGGCGAGCGTGAACGCCCCGGGCGGCCCAGGCCTCGTCGGTGGCCTCCGATCAGTCCTCCGGGCGCACCCAGTCGCCGCTGCGACCGCCCGACTTCGCGACGATTTTCGCCTCGGTGATGCGGGCGGAACGATCCACACCCTTCACCATGTCGACAATCGCCAGGGCAGCGACCGTCACCGACGTCAGCGCCTCCATCTCCACGCCCGTGCGGTCAGCCGTGCGCACCGTCGCGCGGATCGACACGTGATCATCCTCCAGCGAGATGTCCACCGCGCAGCCGTGCACACCGATCGTGTGCGCGAGGGGCAGAAGCTCGGGGACGCGCTTCGCCGCCGCAATACCCGCCACACGTGCCACCGCCAGCACATCACCCTTCGGGACCGTGCCGTCGCGCAGCGCCTGCATGACCTCGGGCGAACAATCCACGCGGCACACCGCGCTCGCCTGACGCACCGTCGGACTCTTCGCGGTCACGTCCACCATGTAGGCGGCGCCCTCCTCATTCAGATGCGTGAACTTCATGATTGTCCTTTCAATAGGGCGACACCGGTGAGTGCCGATGGTGAGTGTGATTGTGATTGTGAGCTGGGGGTGCTGGCCGAGCGGCGACCGGCGCGAGTGTCAGCTTGTGACCTGCTGGTTGTGGGCTGCCGCTTGTGGGCTGCAGGTTGTGAGCTGGGGGCGCTGGCCGGGCGGCGACCGGCGCGAGTGTCAGCTTGTGACCTGCTGGTTGTGGGCTGGGGCCTGCGGGTTGCGGGCTGTGGGTTGTGGGCTGCGGGCTGCGGTCCGCGGGAGCGGGTCCCGCCTGAGCCCGGTCCTCGCGCGTCAGCCGACCAGCTGCACGACGGCCAACTCCTGGCCCTCCTCGACCGCCGCGAACTCCGGTGCGACCACGCCAATGCCCTGCGCGTGCGCCAGCGATGCCACCAGATGCGACTTCGAGCCCATCGCGTGCACCGGCTCCACCCAACGCGAGCGAGCCTGACCCGGGAAGTCAGCCACGGCCTCGTCGACGAAACGAAGCGGAATGAACTGCGTCTTCCCCTCCGGCGAATCCCAGCCCACGCGCGCGCGGGCCATGACCGCGCTCGGCACGGTCGCGCCGCGCTCGGGGAGCACGAGGCCCGACATGACCGCCAGCGCGCCGGCGACGTACATATGGAAGGTCGTAAACACGGACACCGGATTGCCCGGCAGGCAGATGATCGGGGTCTCGCGGCCCTCGCACCCCACAGGCGTCGAACCCACGCCCTGCGGGCCGCCCGGCTGCTGGGCCACGTGGTGGAAGCCCGCGTCCGTGCCCAACGTCAGGCGCACGACCTCAAAGGCGCCGGCCGAGATGCCGCCCGCAGTAATCACGAGGTCCGCGTCGGGGGCAGCATCCAGCGCGCGCCGGAGCTCGGCCGGCGTGTCACCCGTACGCAGGTGAGCGACCACCCGGCCGCCCGCATCCTCCACGAGGCCGCGCAACAGGATGCCGTTCGAGTCAGGAATCTGGCCGCGCTCCAGGGCCTCGCCCGCCCGCTTGAGCTCCGTCCCCGTCGAGACCACGATGACGCGCGGGCGCGGTAACACAGGCAGCGTCCCGTGGCCCACCGAGATCGCCGCCGCCAGGGCCGTGCCGTCCAGCAGGTGGCCTGCCTTGAGGACCGGGGAGCCCGCCTCGAGGGCCTCGCCCTTGATGCGCACGTTGGCACCCAGCTTCGGGGCGACGCGAATCTGGACTGTCGCGGGTGCCTGAGCAATGCCGGGCGCGTGGTCCGTGTGCTCGACCTTGACGACCGTGTCCGCGCCGTCGGGGAGCGCGGCGCCCGTCATAATGCGCATCGCCTGGCCGGGCTCCAGGTGGTGTTCGCGCGTGTCGCCCGCCGCAACGTCCGCCACGACCGGCAGCGTCCACGGCCCCTCACCCTCCAGGTCAGCCCGACGCAGCGCAAAACCGTCCATCGCCGAGTTCGTGAAGGGCGGCAACGGGATCCGCGCGCTCAGGTCCACGGCCAAGCGCCGCCCCAAGCACTCCTCGGCGGGCACCATGTCGTGCGGGAGAATATGGCTGAGCGCGAGCGCCTCAATCAGGTCGCGGTGCTCCATCGTGGACAGCGTCGGATCATGCATGACACCAGTGTAGGGGTGCGCCGAGTCTGCGGGTGCCTGAGAGGGAGCCGATGTCGCCAGGGCGGCCAGGCGCCCGTGCTGCGCAGGGGAGCCCTCCGCGAGGCGTGCGCAATGGCAACCGGAGGTTCGTGGCGCGAAATCTACAGGGGCGAGGCCGTGGCTGGGCCTGCTGTGGGTGTGTGGGGGGAATTGCGACCATAGGGCTGCGACACGCCGGCGACACGCCGTGGCGGGGTGTCTATGGTAGTAAAACCCCCTGTTGGTGTGGGTTGGCGGCTGTGCTGGGGCCGTGGCTGGGCCTGCTGTGGGTGCGTGGCTGGGCCTGCTGTGGGTGCGTGGCTGGGCCTGCTGTGGATGTGTGGTTGGCGGTTGTGGGTGGGTGCGCGGGGGGAATTGCGACCATAGGAGCCTGTCAATTTTTCTGTGTATGGGGGT
>NZ_JAPWAG010000045.1:0-8336 GCF_041432775.1 Pauljensenia sp. 20925_1_34
AAAAGTTAGGGTACCCAAATTACGTGCGAGTTTTGGTTGATGAGGCACCCAAGGCGAACTCCTGTGTTCGGTCGTCGTCCCACAACACTGTCCACGACCCCCGGGACGCTTCGAACACCACCCCCACACCCCACAATGCGAAGAGCCGGTTTAGAGTGGTCGATCTTGAAGCCTGGCTGGGCCCTGCCGCCGCCCACCAGCACCGCGGCCGGGCCCTCGGTGTTCTCCACACCGGCGGTGCGGCGCCACCACCGCCCACCGGCACCGCGGCAGTTCCCTCCGGTGTCCTCCACACCAGTGGAGCCGGGTGTGCTGATGATTGGCTCGGCGTGTCTTCTCGAAGCCCGGCCAGGCCCTGCCGCCGCGTGGCCAGTTTTGTTGGGCCGGGCCGCTGTGTGTGCCGGTGGGCAGCGGCCCGCCCGCTCGCCGTCCGCGCCGCGAGCTGCGCTCGGCGCGTCGTCTCGAAGCCCGGCCAGGCCCTGCCGCCGCCCACCGGCACCGCGGCCAGGCCCCGCAGGCCTCGCGGCGCCCCCGATCGGTCGGGCTTGTCGTTTGTGTGCTGACAGGCTCCGCCGTCGCCCACCTGCGCCGCGGTCAGGTCCTCCAGTCCCTCCGGCGCCCTCCACACCGGCAGGGCCTGGTGTGCTGGTGTGTTGTTCGTCGTTCCGTAATCTCGCATGCAATTCGCCGCCCGCATTGTGCTGGTTTGTGTCAGTTTGTGATGTTACGCCACTTGTGTTTGTGAATTGCATGCGACTTTTGCTTAGTGCTGGTCCCGCCGTCGCCCACCGGCACCGCGGCTGGGCCGTCCTAACCTTCCCTGTCCTCCAGGCCGACCAAACCGGCTGCGTACGCGGATAGGTTATTGCGATATGGATAGGTTATGAACATGTGGATAGCTTATTAACCTATCCGCGTGGCGATAACCTATCCGCATCGGCACAACCTATCCGCGTGTGGAGAGTGCATCTGTTCGGGTGCTCGCTATTGGGGTCTGGGGGGTGCGCAAGTTGTTGACAGTTTGTTTATGCGGCTGTTGTCCAGGCTGATTGGTGTAGTTCGTATTCGATGGGGGTTTTGCGCTACACGAAGCCTGCTGGCGGCATGTCGTCGGCGTGTCGGACGCTCGTGTAGTGCAATTCCCCCCGATTGGTGGCGATGAGGTCGCGGTCTTGAGCGTTGTTGCGGCCAAAGTGTAGACCCATTGGGTGAAAGGCACCCAAAAACGAAGGTTTTGGCTGAATGGGTCTGCACTTTGGCGGATTCATTGTCTGGCACGGCGTGTTGGTCGCACGCGAACCCGCTTCGCGAAGTGTCAACAAGACCAGCCTAAGCGCATCTAGAAACGCTGATCGGCTACGCAACGGTCTCCTCCGATCGGTCGGGGCTTGCTGTCTGTGCGTTTCCTGCCCTGGCCCTATGAGGATTTCGCGGCGCGTGCGCCGAGCGTGAGGAGGTGCGCGATCGTTGCCGACAGGATGAGAGTGCCGACACACACGTACATGAAGGGGCCGGGTGCCTCTCCGATGAGGAGTCCCTCAAGTAGCCAGGTGAGCAGGAAGAGACCGAAGAAGCCCCACATGCATCTCGCTGCGCTCGCCATCAGCCGGTGTAGTGACAGCGTGTGGCGCACTGTGACAAGACCGAAGAAGAAAGCGAACGGGAGTGGGATGAGCACACCGAGGACTGAAAAAATAGCGCGATACGCGAGCTGCGGATACGTGTCGTACACGTCGGCGACCAATAGGTAGGCCAGTCCTGATACGCCGAGAACGACGAGGGTGCTCAGGGCAGCGCCAACCCTCACGAGGAGGGATCCTTTTGCTTTTTGTTCCATATCTCAGTGTAAAACTTGATGGCGTAGCGTGGACCGTTTCGGTCGTTATTTTGCGGAGGCTAGGTTCTCGTGGTGGCTGCAACGGGGGACGCCAGGACACGAGGCATGATGGTTTCCCACCAACGTCGCACGTAATTCCCCCGTGGCTACTTAAAAGTATGAAATAGCATCGTTGGAATTGCAACGTTTTCTAGCTATCTCGAAAAATGACCGGATTAAATTACGTGCGACTTTTTGGGGGGAGGGTGAGGGGTGGGGTGTGAGAGCGGGGTGGAACGCCGATAGCGGGGTGGGTCACCGACGGCGGGAAAGCTGGGCATAGCAGCGGGGCGGGACCCCGTAGGATCCCGCCCCATATGACGAGCGGCCCGTATCACGAGCGGTCTGTATCGCGAGCCCGCATCACGAGCGGCCCGTGTCGCGAGCCCGCCTCGCGAGCCCGCCTCACACGCGGTCGTGTTTCGCACGCCCGCGGCACAGGCTGCGCCCGCGTTGTGCGCGAGCCTCGCTCACCCCTGCGGAGGCTTCGGGACGGAGGCGTCGCGCACACCCTCCGCAACCGCGTCGGAGATAGTCGGGGAGACGACCTTGGCGCCCACGAGTGCCGTGAACATCTGCTGCAGGTCCAGGCCCAGCGAATCGCCGAGGCCCGCGTTGATCTGGCTGATCGACTTCGTGATGTCGCCGACCATCTGAGCGTTGTTGCCCTCGCCGTACATGGTGATCGTGTCGACCTTGGACAGGGGCTCGGCGACGGCGCGCGCCACCTCGGGCAGGGCACGGAAGTACATCTCGAGGACGGCCGCCTGGTTCATCTTCGTCATGGCCTCGGCCTTCTTCTCGAGACCCTCGGCCTCGGCCGTCAGCTTCGCGCCAATCGCGGAGGCCTCCGCGCGGCCTCGAGCCTCGATACCCTGGGCTTCGGCGAGCATGGCCTGCTTGTCGGCGTCGGCCTTCTTGGTGCGCTCGAAGGCCTCGGCCTCGGCCTGACGCTGACGCGCGTACAGGGCTGCGTCGGCCTTCTTCTCGGCGGCGTAGCGCTCGGCGTCGGCCTTCGCGTTCACCTCGGCCTGCAGGGCCTGCTTGGTGACGACGACTTCCTTCTCCTTGATGACCGCCTGCTGCTCCTGCTTGACAATGTCGGCCTGCGCGGTCTCGCGCTCAATGTCGCGGCGCTGGATCTGCGACTGGATCTCGTAGGCGGCGTCCGCCTTCGCCTTCTCGGTGTCGGCCTCGACCTTCAGAGCCGCCTGGCGCTTCGCGAGGTCCGTCTGCTTCTGAGCGATTTCCAGCTGCGAGGCGACCTGTGCGTCGTTGGCTTCCTTCTGGGCGATGGCGGTCGCCTGCGCGACCTCCTTCTGCGCGTTCGCCTTGGCGATGGCGGCGGTCTTGCGGATCTGCTCGGTGTTGTCGATACCGAGGTTGTCGATGACGCCGTTCTGATCGGTGACGTTCTGGATGTTGAACGCGACGATCAGGAGACCCATCTCCTCCAGGTCCTGCTTCGCGTTCTCCTGGACGCGCTCGGAGAAGGCGGCGCGGTCGGTGATGATGTCGGTGAGCTTCATCTGGCCGATGATGGCGCGCAGGTGCCCCTCAAGGGTGTCGCGTACTTCCTCGGAGATCTCGGAGGTCGTCTTGTAGAGGAAGTTGCGCGTCGCTGCCTTGAACAGCGTGTCATCATCGGTCGCGATGCGGACCTTGACGGCCGCGTCGACGCGCACGTTGATGTAGTCGTTGGTGGGAACGAAGTCCGTGGTCTGAGCGTCGACGGAGATCATCGAGGCGGTCATGGTGTCCACGCGCTCGAGGAGGGGAATCTTCCACCCCGTCTTGCCGTGGAGGACGCGCTGGCCGCGCGGGCCGGAAATGACCTTGACTTCGCCCGGGGAAGCGGACACGAAGCTTGCCCACAGGAAGAGGAGGATAAGGACGAGGGCGGCGATGGCGATCACCGCGATAAGAAAGAAGGGCATGATCGTTGCTTTCACGTGAGGGATGCGACGCGCTCGTGGGTGGCGTCGCGTAACTGGTCAGAATACCAGCGCCGGGCCTGTGACTCAATGCATTGTCTCACTATGGGGTGACGAGGCCGTGGCGGGGTTGCGCGCGCACGCTGACCTCGTTGAAAGCGGGCGGCAGGGCTGCTTATGATGGGGGAGCGCGGGGTCGTTGTCTCGCGGGCGGAACGTCCGATGGCGGACTGTGAGAGAGGCGTAGGAGCCATGAAGAAAACAGTGATCACGATCGTTTGTGTCGTTGTCGGGGCACTGGTCGCTACTGCCGCGATCGTCTTCGGCTTGGTTCCCCTGATTGACCCGAATGAGTGCGAGGGTGGGGATACGGCCTGTGAGAATATGGATGATCCCGTGTCGCCGACTCCCTCGCCGAGCAGCAACCCCGTGTCGCCTTCTCCCTCGCCGAGCAGCAACCCCGTGTCGCCGACTCCCTCGCCGAGCCGCAACTCCGCACCTGTTGGCAAGCCTGTGTTGTATGTGTATCCCGAGCGTGAGCAGTCGTTGACGGTGTCTCTTGACGTGGAGGGTGAGTTGGGCACGGTGTACCCGGCCCCGGACGTCCTGGAAACGACGGATCGGGGTACCCAGGCCTCGTGGAGTGTGACAGCCTCGCCGGACGGAACGCTGACGGATCAGGGTGGGCGGACGTATCCGTCGTTGTTCTGGGATGGGGAGATGACGCTGGAGGCCCCCGAGCAGGGTTTCATTGTTGCGCGTGAGGATGCGGTGGTGTTCTTGGAGGAGAAGCTGGCGCTGCTGGGGCTGACCGATAAGGAGGCGGCCGACTTCATCACCTACTGGGCGCCGCGCATCCGCGCCAACGAGTACACCTTCGTGTCTTTTGATGCGTCCTCGTATACGGCCCGCGCCCGCTACAGTTTCACGGACGAGGCCGGGGCGCTGGTTGAGCCCGACACCTTCATCCGGGTGTTCATGACGATCCGTGCGGCGGATGCGAACGAGGTGGTCACGCCTCAGGTCTTCGGTCCCACACCGACCCGCAGCGGCTTCACTGCCGTCGAATGGGGCGGCACGGAACAATAGGACGGACAGGTGGGCTACCCGCGAGACACGTCCTTGAAAGGCGGGCTGCCCACCCCGTACCATAGGAGTAACCGCGCAGGTGACACCCCACGCGCCAACGCCCAACGATGGGCGACCCGAGAGAGACAGAGACGTCATGAAGAAAATCCTGATCATCGCAAGCTGCCTAGTCGTCGCATCCCTTTCCTTCCTCGCGGCGTGTGACACGCACGAAAAGAAGGGCAACCATGAGGTTCTGGATGAGAAGCCTGTCGTGTACGTCTACCCGGAGGAGGAACAGGGCCTGACGATGACCATCGACGTCAAGGGCACACTCGACATGGTGTACCCCGCCCCGGAGCGTCAGGTGCAGACGGAGGAGGGGACCCGGGCCTCGTGGACCATCAGTGCCGCGCCCGATGGCACGTTGACTGACGCGAGTGGGCGCAGCTACCCGTATGTGTTCTGGGAAGGGCCGGTGAGGCAGGATACGCCGGAGCGGGGCTTCATTGTTGCGCGTGAGGATGCGGTGCCTTTCCTGGAGGAGAAGCTGGGACAGCTGGGCCTCAGCGACAAGGAGGCGGCCGACTTCATCACCTACTGGGCGCCGCGCATCCGCGCGAACGACTACACGTTCGTCTCCTTCGACGCCTCCTCCTACGCTCAGCAGGTGACCTATTCGTTTGCGGACGAGGCCGGGGCGCCGGTTGAGCCCGACACCTTCATTCGGGTGTTCATGACGATCCGTGCGGCGGATGCGAACGAGGAGGTCACGCCTCAGGTCTTCGGGCCCACCCCGACCCGCAGCGGCTTCACGGTCGTCGAATGGGGAGGAGCCGTCCAGTAGCTGGAGTGCGCCGTGCGCTGGCCGACCGGGAGGGGCGTCCTTGAAAGGCGGGCGGACAACCCCGTACCATAGACACATGCGCGCGGTCGGATACAATCGCGCCAACGCCCAACGATGGGCGACCCGAGAGAGACAGAGAGGTCATGAAAAAAGCCCTCATCATCCTCAGCTGCGTTGTCGTTGCTGGTCTTGCGTTCGCCACCGCTTTCCTCCTGGCGTACGACAGGGAGCAAGGAGTGTCGGAGAAGCCGGTCCTGTACGTCTACTCGCCCCAGGAACAGCTTGTGACGGTGAGCGTTGACGTTGACGGCGCGATCGACACCGCCTACCCGGCCCCGGACGCCCTGGAGACGACGGATTGGGGAACCCGGGCCTCGTGGACGGTGACGGCCTCGCCGGACGGAACGCTGACGGATCAGGGTGGCCGTACCTACCCCTCCCTGTTCTGGGACGGGCCTGTGGGCCAGGAATCCCCCGACGCGGGCTTCGTCGTCGCCCGCGAGGACGCCGTGCCTTTCCTGGAGGAGAAGCTGGCGCTGCTGGGGCTGACCGACAAGGAGGCGGCCGACTTCATCACCTACTGGGCGCCGCGCATCCACGCCAACGAGTACACGTTCGTGTCTTTTGATGCGTCCTCGTACACGGCCCACGCCCGCTACAGCTTCACGGACGAGGCCGGGGCGCCGGTGAAGCCGGACACCTTCATTCGGGTGTTCATGACGATCCGCCAGGCGGAGGTGACCACGCAGGTGCGGGAGCAGGCCTTCGGCCCGACGCCCCAGCGCACGGGCCTGGTGGCCGTCGAGTGGGGCGGAACGGAAGAACAATAGTCTCATCTCTGACCGCGCGGGCGAGCAAAAGTGCGTGCCACGCGCCACAATGGAACAAAGTGTGGTGAGATGGTGTCACCACGGATAGGAAGGTAGTGACATGGCCCAGGACTGGACCCGCATTGAAGGCATGATCATCGGCCACGAGCTGGATCCCAGCGTCGTCGCGGGCGAGCTGAAGGAACGTTCGATCCTCGCCCAGCTCGAATGGTTCCCCTCCTCGCCGCAGCTGCTCGGCCTGAACGTCGCGATCGCGGATGATCGCGTCGCTACCGTGCCCGCTGGCTCGACCGAGGTGGTCCCCGGCCCCGCCCCCGCGGACTTGGCCGACGAGCTCGCGGTCCTCTTCGATGCTGAGGTACGCATTGGCAACGCCAGCGCCGACCACCTGCCGGAGGGGGACTCCCCGCTCGGTAAGGTGTGGCCCTCGGAGGAGGAAGCCGACGAGGCCATGGAGGGCACACCCACACGCATCGTCGAGATCGGACGCACCCCCGCGTCGTCGGTGCCGCTGCTGGCGGCCCTTGAGGGCGTCGACCTGGGCGACCTGGAGCTGGCTGACGATCACCGCGCGCTCCTCGCGGAGCTGCCCGCCGAGAAGGAGGGCTGGAACTTCGGTGACCTGCCCCTGGTGACCCTGTCCGTCACGGACGGAGAGTTCCAGGTGTTCCTGGTGACCGACGACCACCTTGAGCACATCGTGTCCCACAACTGGGGCATTGACGCCGCCATCGTCCCCGGCGGCCACGACAAGGCCCTGGACCTGCCCGGCGAGGTCATCGACCTGGTCGGCGATCGCCTGGACCTGCTGGCCATCGCCAAGGCCGTGCCCGGCGCTGACGCGGACGCTCTGTGGGCGTCCGTGGCCACGACCGGCGAAGAATCCGTGTGGAAGGTCGTGCGTGCGCTCGGCCTGCCCGGCTCCGTCGCCGGCTTCCTCCTGGGCACCACCGCCGCCGAGGACGTCGAGGGCGTCACCGTGCACCTGGCGCGCGGCATCTCCAACGCGATCGGCCGCAGCGTGGACATCATGATGGGCCAGCCCCAGTCGGTCGTCAAGCCCCTGTGGAACTCCTACGAATCCGTGGCCGTCGAGCGCCCGTGGATCATTCACGCCGCCGTCGCCGCCGAGGCCGTCATCGGTACCTCCATGCTGGTGGCCGCCGTGCGCGCACCCGCTCCTCGTTCCGGCTGGCTGCGTTTCGCGGGCATCGTCGGTGGCCTCATGCTCGTCGACTCGATCGCGGAGCTCTCGCTGGCCAAGCACGTCTCCAAGCGCTTCGCGCGCCGTGCGGGCGAGGCGTAAGGACGCCCGGTTCATCTGGACAGTAAACGGGCTCTTCGCATGTGAGGGTGTAGGTGTTGTTGGCGGGGTTGGGCGTGTCGTGGCCGGATAGGGGTCGAGGTCTTCCGATGATGGGGGTTCCGACACCGTCCATCTGAAAGACCTCGACATGCCCAGCGCTACCTTTGATCGCCCTGATCTGAGCGCGTTCACGCGCCTGGATGGCTTGGGGTTGGAGGTGACGGGTCAGTGCATGTGGCCAGACCATGCAGTGTTGGCGTGCCGTATTACTGGTGAGGACCGGTGGTGTCGGCGCTGCGGGTGCCAGGGCGAGGCGCGTGACACGGTGGTCAGGCGCTTGGCGCACGAGCCCTGCGGGTGGCGTCCCACGATCGTGCACGTGAGCGTGCGCCGCTACCGGTGCCCAGAGTGAGCTGTCCCGGGGATCGTGGACAGTGTCGTGGGACGACGACCGAACACAGGAGTTCGCCTCGGG
>NZ_JAPWAG010000046.1:0-7679 GCF_041432775.1 Pauljensenia sp. 20925_1_34
ACAATGCCCTCACTCTTGGCCCGCGCCCAGGCACGTTTATAGCCCCACCGTCGATGCGCGGCGGCAAAATCGTTCATCCACTGGCGCACAGGCCCATGATCACGCAGCGTCTTCGCCCCGCCCGCCGCGCGGGCCCGGCAATACGCTGACCGGGACAGCCCAGCAACGCGCCCGCGCAAGACGCTGAGAAAACCCCTGACCAACCAGGTAGCTCACAGCTTCATGCCTGCGCGCCGGGCCTAGAAGTTTCCCTATGCCAACTCTCGCAGCGCTGCCTTCTCTAGCTCTGCTTGGCCCAGCAACTGTTTCAAGCGCGCGTTTTGCTCGCGCAACTCACGCAGTTCCTTGGCCTCACGACGACTCATCGACCCATAACGCTAGCGCCACCGGCACAACGTCGCCTCGCTGATACCCAGCACGCGGCAGGCCTGGGCCACACTCATGCCCTCACCTCGCAGCGCCTCGGCCTTCTCCAGCTTCACGACAATCTGCTCAGGCGTGTGCTTCGAGAACTTCCTCATGGTCATCCATTCTGCCCGGCCACAAGCAGCCGGGACTACTCAGAACAACCCTCTCAAAACAAACGGTCCGAAAAACCCAGACCCCTCCAAGATCAAGACATACGACGAGAAGAACATTCTCAAGAAAGAAAAAGACCAGCTCCTCGAGACCCTGCACACCAAGATGATCGGCTCGATCGCTGCTGATTCCAACGCTGAGATGAACCGAGTCAACGCTGAGTTGTATCCCGATGGCAGCCGCAAGGTGTGCCCATAGTTCCAGTTCCAGATCAACGGGCAAGGCATCAATTACAAGTTCGACCACTGCGGCAATCGAGGCTCAGAAGCCAAGTCCCGGCACCTGGCGATCTTCGATGTCGCAATGCTCCGCCACACGCCGCTGCTGTTCCTCATCCACGACTCAGCGATCATCAAACTCGTCGGACACGCACCCGTTCGCGCGCTGCTAGGTGCATACATGCGTGCGGCGGAACTCACAAGCGCTGCAGAAGAGCCCAAGCAGGTATTCTTCTCATTCGATGCGACAAAGGCGTATGGTCGGCAAGCCGAGGAACTCGTCGAAGCGACGCGCGTCATCCACCTCGGCGACGGCCCTGAAGCCCTCTACGACTTCACCTGGAACACAGAGACCACCGAGGAAGGTAACTAACCATGCGTATCACCTTCAAACCGCTGTGGAAACTCCGCATTGGCCGCGACATGACCCGCGAAGACCTCCGCCGAGCTGCAGGACTATCCCCAGCAACCATCGTCAAGCTCGGTAAAGACGGCAACGTCACCACCAACGTACTGCTGTGGATCTGCCAAACTCTGCAGTACAATCTTGAAGATATCATTGAAGTAGTGCCAGAAACAGCAAATAAGGAAATGCCAGCATGAGTAACCTTGGACCCTTCATTTGGGGCATCGCCGACCAGCTCCGAGGCGATTACAAGCCGCACGAGTACGGTGATGTCATCCTGCCGATGACCATTTTGCGCAGGCTCGACTGTGTACTTGAAGACCATCGGGAGGACCTGGCTGGGCTTGTCCGAGCCTTTGCTGACAAACCTGAACTACTCAGCGCCCAGGTCAAGCGCAAGACCGGCTTGTCTTTCTACAACACGACACCGTGGACGCTGCAGACGCTACTCGGCGACCCCGCAGGGCTCGAGGCCAACTTCAAGCAGTACATCGATGGATTCTCGGACAACCTCGACGTCTTCGAGCGGTTCAAGTTCGGCGACCAGATTGCCAGGATGGCGGAGAAGGATCTGCTCTTCATCATCATCGAGAAGTTCGCGCGCGTAGACCTGCACCCGAACAAGGTCCCCAACGCAGAGATGGGCGACCTCTACGAGTATCTGATTCGCACGTTCAACGAGTCCACCAATGAGTCGCCCGGTGAGTACTTCACACCCCGCGACGCAATCCGGCTCATGGTCGACCTGATCTTCGCGGGGGACGACGACGCGCTCTCGGTTCCAGGTACGGTCCGATCGATTTACGATCCCACCGCGGGAACAGGTGGGATGCTCTCGATCGCAGAAGAACACCTCATCGGCAGCCCGGAACACCCTGGCCTCAACCCCGACGCTCAGCTACGTATGTACGGGCAGGAGCGAAACGACCAGTCCTACGCAGTCTGCAAGTCCGATCTGCTCATCAAAGGGCATGATCCGTCCAACATCCAGCTTGGCGATACACTCGCTGATGACAGGTTTCCCGGCCAAACTTTTGATTACTGCTTGTCCAACCCTCCTTATGGCGACGACTGGAAGAAGAGCCAAGCTGCGGTCATCGCCGAGCTTAAGGAACTGGGAGAAGCATCCCGCTTCTCCGTAGGAGCAAAGGAGCCCAAGAAGAACACCCCGGCAGTCTCCGATGGACAGATGCTCTTCCTACGCCACCTCATTGCAAAGATGCGCCCCAAGAACAAAGGCGGTGGACGCGCGGCCATCGTCATGAACGGCTCGCCACTGTTCAATGGTGCAGCCGAATCAGGCCCCTCAAATATCCGGCGATGGGTACTCGAGGCAGACCTCGTTGATGCCATCATCGCGCTGCCGAACGACATGTTCTACAACACCGGAATCACGACCTACATCTGGGTGCTGGACAACAACAAGCCCGCCGATCGACAGGGCAAAGTTCAACTGATCGACGCCACCAACTTCTACGTCAAGATGCGTAAGAAGCTCGGCGACAAGGGACGCGAACTCTCGGAAGACAACCGTCGCCAGATCCTTGAGATATACAGCGCGTACGAGGAGTCCGACTACTGCAAGATTCTCCCCGTTGAGGAATTCGGATACTGGACCATCACCGTTGAACGACCCCAACGCGACCAGGACGGCCAGATCGTCACGACTTCACGGGGTAAGCCGGTCGCAGACTCCAACCTCCGCGACACAGAGAAAGTTCCATTCACCTACGCAGGCAATACGGACGGGATCGGCGGCTATGAAGCCACCGCCGATGCGTACATGCGCAGCGAGGTGCTGCCATACGTTGATGATGCCTGGATCGACAAGAAGAAGACCAAGATCGGCTACGAAATTCTATTCAGCCGATACTTTTATTCCTATACGCCGCCTCGATCGATTCATGAAATTGACGCGGAACTGCGCGAGGTTGCGACGGAGCTGCTCACGCTTCTCAAGGAGGTTGGGGCTTGAGCCGGCAATTTCACGGAGAGTACTTGCCAGACTGGGTGCTCGAGCCAAACTATGAACATGAAATCATTCCGGTTGGGTATGTGTTTCAGAAGTCCAAGGTTGTCCCCGGGCCGAGTGAATCGGAACAGTATCAGCGGTTGTCGCTGACTATGAACGGCGTACTCCCTCGCTCGCGCGAGGCAACAGATGGCCTTCAGCCCGAAAACTTTGATGGCTATCAGTTAATCAAACCGGGACAGCTGATCTTCAAATTGATTGATTTGCAGAATGTGTCCACGAGCCGCGTTGGCTTGTCAGAAGATCTTGGGCTCGTCAGTCCGGCCTATATCGCTCTTACCGCGGACCGCCGCGTACTTCCTAAGTACGCCTACTGGTACTTCATGGATCTGTACAACAGGCGCATCTTCAACAATCTAAGCGAGGGCGGAGTCCGGGCAAATCTTAGCTGGGAAGGATTACGGCAACTGCCTTTTATTCTGCCATCCATTGAGCGTCAACGTCACATTGTTGAGTTTCTTGATGCAGAACTCGAGCAAATTGACGCCCTCACCGCAGAACAAGAACGGCTGGTTTCCCTGCTAATCGAACGTCGTGCAGCAGTTGCGGAGGAACTTGTCAGTCGGGCAGATTCGAAGGAAGTTCGCAATCGAGGCATTTTCAGGCATGTGGACCGTAAGTCCAAGACCGGCGAGGAGGAATTACTCTCAGTTAGTCACATCACCGGGGTGACTCCACGGTCTGAGAAGAATGTGACAATGTTTGAAGCGGAGTCGAAAATTGGATACAACCTGGTTGAGCCAGGAGAGTTAGTAATTAACACAATGTGGGCATGGATGGGAGCGCTCGGCGTTTCAGATTTTGAAGGCATTGTGAGCCCTTCCTACGATATTTACGAGTTTATCGATCGAGGAGAATTTTGCCCCGAATACTTCGACATGCTCTATCGGACCGATCGTTACATTGGACTTATGAAGGCTCATTCCCGGGGCATTTGGGAATCGCGACTCCGGTTGTACCCCGACGTGTTTCTATCCCTTACTTCGCCAGTTCCCTCTCTTAAAGCGCAACAGCAGATAGCTCATGAGTACCGCGTCAAATGTGCTGAAACAGACGAGTTGCTCTTGAAAGTGCAATCTCTTACCAGTCTTTTGGAAGAACGAAAGCAAGCATTGATTACGGCGGCAGTGACCGGTGAGCTGGAGGTGTGAGTGATGGCGACGCAGCATGAGAAGGCTTTCGAGGAGGAGATCTGTGACTACCTAGCCGCTCATGGCTGGGTTTATGACCGCCACTACCGTGGCTACGATCAGAGTCTCGCCTTGGTGCCGGATGATGTGTTTGCTTGGCTCCGTCGTACTCAGCCGGAGCAGTGGGAAAAGGTCGTCAAACCGTCGATGACTCTTGCAGAACAAGAACGCGCCAAACAGGGGATCCTCGACCGACTTGCGAAGGAGCTCGATCAGCCTCTGGAGCATGGCGGTGGAATCTTGGCGGTGCTTCGGGGCGGATTCAAACGCACCCCGGCCAAGTTCGCCATGTGCGCGTTCAAACCCGCAACTTCGCTGAATCCCACTGCACAGCGGAACTACGAGGCCAACATTCTGCGGGTGATGCGCCAAGTCCACCACTCGGCCAAGAATCCCAATGAATCGATTGACCTGGTCTTCTTCGTCAATGGCATCCCCGTGGCAACTGCCGAACTGAAGACTGACAACACCCAGTCAATCGATGACGCGGTTCATCAGTACAAGCACGATCGCAAGCCGCAAGGCGAGCCGCTTCTGAAGTGGGGATCACGTTGTCTGGTCCATTTCGCTGTATCCACGGACGAGATCCGTATGACGACACGACTCTCGGGGACTGACACAGTGTTCCTGCCGTTCAACCTTGGTAATGACGGCGGTGCTGGCAACCCGGTCAATCCTGATGGTGCGGCGACCTCATACCTTTGGGAGCGTGTGCTCCAACGTGACAACTGGCTGCAGATCATTGAGCGCTTCATCAACGCTCAAACGTCGGAGAAGATCAACCCAGTGACCGGGGAGCACAAGAAGTCGACGCAGATCATCTTCCCACGATTCCACCAGTGGGAGGCAGTCACCGAACTTCTGTCGGCCACCAGAGCCGAGGGGCCAGGGCACCGCTACCTTATCCAGCACTCGGCAGGATCAGGGAAGACCAACTCCATTGCCTGGCTGGCTCATGGGTTGGCCAACCTCCACGACGACACCAATACCAAGATCTTCGACTCGGTCATCGTGGTCACCGACCGGACAGTCCTCGATGACCAGTTGCAGAAGGCGATCAAAGCGATCGAAGGCACCCGCGGGACGGTCGGAACGATCAACGCCGATGAGGTCCGCAAAGCAGCAGAAACCTCCAAGTCTGCTCTCCTCGCCAAGGAACTGGCTAACGGCAAGCTGATCATCATCGTCACGTTGCAGACGTTCCCCTTCGTTCTCGAGGCGATCTCTGAGCAGGGTGGAATGGCAGACAAGAACTTCGCTGTCATCGCGGATGAAGCACACTCGTCTCAGACTGGAACAAGTGCGCAAAAGCTGCGCCAGGTCCTCTCGCAGGCAGAGGTTGAGGCAATCGGCGAGGGTGCAGAGCTGTCCGTTGAGGACGTGCTGGCTGCGGAGATGGCTGCGCGCGCCACATCCGCAAACGTGTCCTTCTATGCCTTTACAGCCACCCCCAAGGGTAAGACCCTCGAAATGTTCGGTCGCCCCGGTGCCGACGGGACACCGCAGGCGTTCCATGTGTATTCGATGCAGCAGGCCATCGAGGAAGGGTTCATCCTCGACGTGTTGCGCAACTACACCACCTACAAGACGGCATTCCAGCTTGCGCAGAAAGCCGATGGGAAAACCGCGCCAACTGATGAGGTGGATGAGGCCACCGCGACGAAGGGCCTTATGCGATGGGTGAGTCTGCATCCGACCAATATCGCCCAGAAGGTCCAGATCATCGTTGAGCACTACCGCACCAATGTGGCCCACCTGCTTGATGGGCACGGCAAGGCAATGGTGGTGACCTCCAGCCGGGCAGCAGCCCTCAAGTACAAGACCGCGATCGACCGATACATCGCCTCTCATGGTTACGAGATGGGCACCCTGGTGGCCTTCTCAGGCAGCCTCACCAGTGAACAAGTTGAAGAAGTAGTTCCTGGGGTCGCCGAGCCCTACACCGAACACAACATGAACCCGGGGCTGCGTGGCCGCACAATCCCGAATGCGTTTGGTGGGGACCAGTACCAGGTACTGATTGTGGCGAACAAGTACCAGACGGGCTTCGACCAGCCGCTGCTGTGCGCCATGTATGTCGATAAAAGGCTCGACGGAATCGAGGCTGTCCAGACGCTGTCCCGGTTGAACCGTACCCTGCCGTCCAAGGGCAAGGACACCACCTACGTCCTCGACTTCGTCAACGATCCCGAGACAATCTTGAATTCGTTCCTGCCGTACTTCCGCACGGCCCAGATCACCCAAACAACAGACCCTGATCTGGTACACGATCTAGCGCGCAAGCTCGAGACGGCCGGTATCTACACCGCAGACGAGGTGGACCGCTTCGCTCACGCCTTCATCATCGAAAAGGCACATGGCAAGCACACCGGCGCCCTCAAGAGCGCTGCCGATCGCTTCAATGATCGGTACTGCGCAGCGCTCAAGGACCAAGACAAAGCATCCATCGACGAACTGGACCTCTTCCGCAAAGACGTGGGATCTTTCGTCCGCCTCTACGACTTCCTGTCCCAGATCGTTGACTACGAGGACACAGATCTCGAAAAACTCGCGCTGTTCCTCCGCCTCCTCAAGCCGCGTCTCACAGGGCGCAAGAGCACCGAGGAACTTGACCTGTCAAGCATCGAGTTGACACACATCAAGCAAACACGGCGTAGCGAGGGATCAATCTCGCTGACTGGTGACGGGGACAAGCTCAAGCCGATGGGTATCGGCGGTGGGACCACACGGGACCCAAACATGGTGGCCTGGGAACAGATCCTGAAGAACATCAACGATCTGTTCGAAGGGGAGAATTTCGACCCCGACTCGGTCAATTCTTGGGTGCAGGGAGTCGTGACCATTCTCGTCAAGGACGAGGCGATCCGAGAACAGGTCAACGCGAACAGCAAGGAACAGTTCCGCGAATCGCGCACCATTGAAGAAGCCGTCACGAATGCTGCCCTCGACCACCATGACGCTCAGAACAACATCCTCGAGAAGTTCTTCGAGAGTCCTCAGCGTCGAGCCGCTGTGATCCGCGAGATTTCAGACCTCATCTACTGGGAGCTCTCCCACGTCGTGCAAAGAGGTGAACAGGACGAGATTGCCACAGGCGCATGAGCTGAGAGTCGAGTGCCTGACGCTCGCAAACCGTCGACAAACCTGAAGGTCGCCGCCGTACCATCGGTGCAGGGCTATGCAAGATCGCCGAGGAGCGTCCCCTCGCTGGTGCGCCAGGTGGCGTTCGTGGGGGTTGGGTTCACGGGCTCTTC
>NZ_JAPWAG010000047.1:0-7635 GCF_041432775.1 Pauljensenia sp. 20925_1_34
CGAGATTTTGGGTGTGTGTGTCTGCCATCACTCTCGGGTGCTGTAGTCGGGCCAGCGCGACTATTGTGCGCTCGGCAATTTCGCACGTAATTTCCATGTAAACCTTTCAAACTTTGAATTGGCATCGTTGGAATTGCAACGTTTGTGAGGCTAATTAAAAACTGACCAAGGGAAATTACGTGCGAGTTTTGGAGATGGGGCCCCGAGACGCAGCGCGGGGCAATCCCCGAGACGACCCCGGGTGGCCTCGGGGGCGAATCAGGGGAAACCTCCGTAGCGGTGACGCACGCCCCAGGCGCACGATGGATACATGAACACGAACACAACAATCACGGCCCCTGCGGCCGCACAGGCCCAGGCCTCGTCCATCGTCCGACTCCAGGGCGTCTCCAAGATCTACGGAAGCGGCGACGCGCAGGTGCGCGCCCTCGACGACGTGACCGTCGGCTTCGGCGCCGGCGAATTCACCGCCATCATGGGGCCCTCCGGCTCCGGCAAGTCCACGATGATGCACATCCTCGCCGGCCTCGACGCCCCCACCTCGGGCCGCGTCTTCGTCGAAGACACCGACATCACCGCCCTGAAAGACACCGCGCTGACCAAGCTGCGCCGCGACCGCATCGGCTTCGTCTTCCAGTCCTTCAACCTGGTGCCCACCCTGGACGCCCGCGCCAACATCCTCCTGCCCATGCGCCTGGCCGGAAAAGCCCCCGAAAAGGAATGGTTCGACCTCATCGTCAACTCCCTGGGCATCGCGAACCGCCTGAGCCACCGCCCCTCCGAAATGTCCGGCGGACAGCAGCAGCGCGTCGCCGTCGCCCGCGCCCTCATGAGCCGCCCCGCCGTCATCGTCGCGGACGAACCCACCGGCAACCTCGACTCGCACTCCACTGACGAGGTCATGGACCTTTTGCGCCGTGCCGTCGACGAACTCGGCCAGAGCGTCATCATGGTCACCCACGACACCGCCACCGCCGCCTACGCGGACCGCGTCCTCGTGTGCCGTGACGGACGCATCGTCTCCGACCTGCGCGACGTTACCGCCGACTCCCTGACCGCGGCGCTGCGCTGACAAGCGCGCATGAGCTCGCCTCATCGTCACCGAGCGTATCCACACACCCCTCAAGGCTCACACACATGTCTGCAACAACCTCTCTTCTGAACGCTAACCTGCGCTCCCACGGCCGCCGCTACATTTCCACCGGCCTGGCCGTCGCCATCTCTACGGCCTTCATCGCCATCACTCTCATCGTCATGACGGCGATGACCTCGGGCCTGACCTCCAGCGTCTACCAGCAGTACCGCGGCGGCACGATCGTCGTCTCCCAAGACAAGGACGCGCCCGAGGGCGCCATCGAAAGCGCCGAAAGAACCCTGAGCGCAACCAGCGGCGTCACCACGATCAAGCACACGGCCCAGTGGCCCGCCGACGCCCAGACCGACGCGACGCGCGGCCAACTCTACGTCTCGCCGCTGGCCACCAAGCCCTTCGCCGACATCGACCTGAGCGCCGGAACCAAGCCAACCGCCGACGACCAGATCACCATCCCCGAGCACACGGCCTCGGCCCTCTCGGTGAAGGTCGGCGACACCGTCCGCGTGCGCGCAGGATTCACCGAGGGCGACTACCGCACCCTCACCATCGTCGGCACCACGCGCTCGAACACGATCAGCATGGGCATCCCCGCCTCTTACGTGACCGACGGTGGCTTCTCCTCGATCTTCGGGACGACCGCGTCCGGCCGGTTCATCGTCGCGACGTCCGGAGCGGATACGGACAGCAACGCAAACCCTCCCAGCGCCACCCAGGACGAGTGGGTGGCGAGAGCAAACTCTGCGCTCAGTGGCATCTCGGGCGTGACCGTGACCAGCGTGCACAAGGCGATCCAGGAGGACCTCGACCAGGCGCGCCTGGGAGCCACTATGACGATGGGAATCATGCTGATCTTCCCGGCGATCGCGGCGCTCGTGGCCTCTATCGTCGTCTCCTCGACATTCCGCGTGGTGCTCACGCAGCGCACCCGCGAACTGGCGCTGCTGCGCACGCTGGGAGCGACCAGGCGACAGGTCCGCTCGCTCGTGACCCGCGAGGCCCTCGCGATTGGAGCGATCTCGTCGGCGATTGGCGTCGCGCTCGGCTGGCTGATTGGCGCGCTCGCGGAGGCGGGCACCGGCCTGGCCTCTAGCGTCGTCGCTGCGCTTGAGGGTGCCTCCGTCTGGCAGCTCGCGCTCACGTGGCTGGGTGCCACCCTGTTTACGACCCTGGTCGGCGTCTTCCCGGCCCGCGCCGCCTCCCGCGTCGCGCCCGTCGCCGCCCTCGCCCCCGTGAACGAGGCCGGGGCCGCCGCCCGGAAGAAGCACACCGTCCGCTTCGTCATCGGCGCGCTCATCGCGGTGGCCGGATGCGGAGCTGTGGCCCTCGCGTGGCGCTCGGATAGTGGCGGCACGAAATTCCTTGGGGCTTTCGCCGGGTCGCTCCTGGCGCTCCTCGGCGCGCTGCTCGTCGCCTCTGTGCTGCTGCCCGCCCTCACCCGCGCGTTTGGCGCTGCCTTCCCGGGCACCCTGTCCGCCATGGCCCGCGAGAATACGATGCGCAACCCCGGCCGTACCTCCGCGACCGGCACCGCGATCATCATCGGCGTGACCCTCGTCGTCACCATCATGGTCGGCGCCGCCTCCGTGCGCACCACCCTGACCAACGCCGTGAACGACGCCCGCCCCTTCGACCTCATGGCCGTGTCGACCTCTGGAGAGCTCACCGACGACCAGCAGGCCGCCATCGCGGCCACCGACGGCGTCGCCGCCACCGTCGCCCAGTACGCCGCCCCCGGCACCCTCACGACCACCTCGGGCGCGCCCGCCTACGCTCCCGGGGAGGGAACGGGCTCGGAGGACGAGGCCCAGGCCTCGTCGGTCATGATCACCGGAGAACCCGACTACGCGGGCGTTACCCACTCGACCGTCACGCAGCTGGGCGATGGCCAGGTGCGCGTCGGGGACGAGGCCCTGGCCGGGCAGACGCTGCGCCTGTGCGCCGACACGTGCGTGGACCTGAGCGCGACCTACGACAAGAACGGCAGTGTCGGGGAGGCCCAGGTCTCCGAGAAGACCCTGCGCTCCATCGCGACGTCGCCGCAGCGTCAGGCGATCATCATCAAGATGGCCGACGGGGCCGACGCCGAGACCGTGCAGGCCGCGCTGCTCAAGGACTCGCACCTCAGTGTTAATGGATCCGCGCTCGAGCGCCAGATGTACACGAAGATCATCGACCAGCTCATGCTCATCCTCGTCGGGCTGCTGGGCGTGTCCGTCCTCGTGTCCCTGGTGGGCGTGGCCAACACGCTGTCCCTGTCGGTCGCCGAACGCACCCGCGAGAACGGCCTGCTGCGGGCCCTCGGCCTGACGCGACGCCAGATGAAGGGCCTCCTCGCCCTCGAGGCGCTGTTCCTGTCACTCACCGGAGCGGTTATCGGCGTCGGCATGGGCGTCGCCTTCGGGTGGGTCGGCGTCATGAGCCTGCCCGTCGAGGGGGCCACCCCCGTGCTGAGCGTGCCGTGGCTGCAGCTGGTCGGCGTGGGCGTCGTCGCCGTGCTGAGTGCGCTGGTCGCCTCGTGGCTGCCCGGTCGCCGGGCCGCGAAGGTCAGCCCCTCGGAGGCGCTGGCGACGGAGTGAATGCTGGTGGTTGAATGGCGGGGGCGCTGCGGGTTTATCCCGCAGCGCCCCCGCCTTGTGTTTGTGTGGGCGTCGCGTCAGGCGGCGCCCCCGCCTCGCGTTTGTGTGGGCGTCGCGTCAGGCAGCGCCCCGCCGTCAGGCAGCGCCCCGCCGTCAGGCAGCGCCCCGCCGTCAGGCAGCGCCCCCGCCTCGCGTTTGTGTGGGCCTCGCGTCAGGCAGCGCCCCCGCCCCGCGTCAGGCGGCGCCCCGCCCCGCCGTCAGGCAGCGCCCCGCGTCAGGCGGCGCCCCCGCCGTCAGGCAGCGCGCTTGCGGGCCGCCCGGCGAGCCGCCAGCGAGGAAGCGAAGAACGCCGCCGACGCCGCCAGGTACGGGTACAGGCCGGGGCCGCCCGAGTTCGGCAGGACCGGTGCCTCGCGGTCAGCGACCATGATGGTGGCCATGAACTTGCCGTCGACGATCATGCCCTGCACGTCCAGGCTCAGGTCGTTGTAGCCGGAGTTGTAGACCTGGACAGAGGCCTTCGTCCACTTGTTCTGGTCGAAGATCTCGGTGTCGGGCATGACGTTCGTGCCCGTGCCGTCGCCCAGCTGCGCCGACAGGGTGAAGGGGATCGGCTGGGGCAGGAGCAGGTGGCCGGGAGGGGCCTTCGTCTCGACCAGCCAGTACTTCTTGTCCGTCGCCAGCGTCGTCACCTTCCAGTAGTACTGCCAGTCGGTGACGTTCGACGAATCCAGTGTCAGGACCGGGGTGGCCGACCCGTCGACGCGCGGGTCCACGTCGTAGATCGCGAACTCGGACCCGGACAGCGGATAGTAGGAGTAGCCCTGCGCGTCCACGTACTCGTTGGCGATTTCGGGCCACTGGAGGTTTGTGAACTGGCGGCCGGCCTTGGCGATGATCACGGTGCGCACGCGCACGGGGGCGCACGCCTTGTTGTTATCGGTGCCGTCCGAATCACGGTTCGCGGCGGCGATGACCTCGCTGTACAGGCCGTATCCCGAGCGCGGCGGCCCCAGGTAGCGGCACGAGAATCGCGACTCGTCCACGTTCGCCGCCTCCGAGCGCGTCACGTTGATGCGCACCCAGTACTCGCGCGAGGAGTTCGCGGGCAGCGCGTCGCCGTCGGTGATCTGGTAGCGCCCGCCCGCGGCGGCCAGCTCGGTCCCCGCGTCCAGGCCCTCCTGCGTGGCGGCCACGCGCACCGAGTTGATCGTCAGGCTGGAGGGGAAACCGGGCGCGACCTGCAGGGCGCCCGTGTCCGCATCCAGCGACCCGCTATTCGTCGCGGTCACCTTGTAATCCACGTCGAAGGTCACGGGGCCGTCGCCGCCGCTCGTCACGAGCTCCTGCTTGACGCTCACGTTCGCGCTCTTCGCGTGGTTCGTGAACGTGCAGTCGATCGTCTGCGCGGCCGCGCTCGCCACCGACCCGACGCCCGCGAAATTAACGCTCTTCGCGTCGGTGTCCACGGTCGCGGCCACGGCCTCGCCCGCGCCGTTGACGCACGAGATCGACTCAAGCGTCCACTGCTCGTCGGGGTCGTCCGGGCTGGTCACGCCGCTTTCCGTGATCGTGAAGTCCGAGTGGCCCACCAGGAACGCCTGGTACGAGGCCATGGACCCCTTCTTGTCCGCGCCGACGCCGGCGGGGGTGATCGTCTGGTTGAAGGAGCCGTCCTGGACCCAGCCGGACACCGCCGTGCCGTCCGGTGTCGTCGACGAGGCCGTGGCGCCGGCCGGCGCGTCAACCGCGTCTTGGGTGGCGCTGGAGGTGAAGGTCGCCGACGGCTGGGTCACGTAGGTGCGGCCGCCGTCCGTGGTGATGACCTTGTGGATGCGCACGTAGCGTTCCTGCGTGATCGAGGCGTACAGGCACGCGAAGCTCATGTTGAGTTCCGGTGTGCTCATGCTCGTCACGGGCTGCGCGCCCTCCGGGGGAGCGGCCGGGCACGAGGCGCTGCGGCCGTTGTCCGTGAAGCCCCAGATCGTCATGCGGTAGCGGATCCCGTCCTTTTCCCACACCGTGTCGGGCAGCGTGGAGGTGGAGATAGAGACCGTGTCGTTCGAGGCCGGGGTGCGCAGGGAGATATCGACGGCGTCCGGCCAGTCGTTCTCCGCGCGCTGTGCCTTCGCCCAGCCGGCGGTCTGGTTGATGTGGCCCTTCTGTCCCTTGTTGTACAGGTCGTGCGTGCCGTTGCCAGCGCCGACGTGCTGGGCGCACACGGTCGTACCTGTCAGCCACTGGTCGGTATTGCGGCCCTCCGGGTTGTAGAGGCGTGCCGGACCCGTGAACTTGCCCCTGATCTTGCGGCGGCTACCGTTCGCGGCCACCGATCCGTCAGGGTTCGTGTCGCACACGCTGTTGGCCACCACCGTGTAGGCGCCGCCCGCGTGCGGCACGACCGTCGTCTCCGTGTCGTCCTGGGACTCCTCAACGTCCCACGGGATCGCCCCCTGCATCGCGAAACCGTCACCCTGGATGCGCAGGTTCAGATCCCCGTGGAAGAAACGCTGAGGACCCACATCGGTCAGCGTCTTCTGATTCCTGCCCGTGCCTCGTTCCAAGTTGTTGAAAATCGGCAGGTTATTGTTGCGCAGCGTGCCCAGCAGGAATGGCTGTCCGGCCGCGACCGTGCCCGGCGTGGCCGGCTGGAAGCCCACCGCCGTCTGCTTCCACGGCGCGATCTTGCCCTGGACGGTGGTCTCGTTGTTGTAGAAGATGACGCCGTTCTCCTCCGGGTTTTCACCCCACGGCAGCGAGCGCGTCGTGTAGCTCCAGTAGCCCTGCGACGCCAGGGAGGACTCCAGCCATTGGGCGCGCTTCCAGCCCGACCCGTCCTGCAGCGAGCCGCCCGGCCAGGGGCCCCACTGATCCAGTGGTTTCACCCACCCGTCGCGCGACCACATGTTCGGCCGGTTCGTCTCCATGTAGGCGTATCGGTCCACCTGGTTGCGCGTATCTTCGACCGTGCCGTAGTAGACCAGGCGGCGGAAGTTGTAGTCCCACACGCCCGGCTCGTCGCTGGGGTCGATAAAGGGGTAGGTGCGCTCCGTCGGCGAATTGTTGACGACCGAGTCCGTGAAAATCGAGGCGACGTTGTTGATTGTGAAGGTTGCCGCGCCCTCGGGCTCCTGGGCGGCCTGCGCGGGCGGGGCGCTCGGGGCTGCCACGACGAGGCCTCCCACCGTCAGCGCCGCCACGCACGTTCCGGCCAGGGTTCGTAGGACACGATGTGTGGGCGCTGTGTGGGCGGCGCGTGCTCGATCGGCGCCGGTCGGCTGCGTGCCGGGTGTGTGTCCGGGCGTTGGGGAGAGGCGTGGGCGTGCGCCTGTGTCGTTCCCCGACGCGCGGTTGCTGCCGCGCAAGGAGTCTCGGTTGTGTGCTGCCTCAAGTCCCATGCGTGCTCCGTCGTGCCGGGGAAGCCTGCGCCCCCGTGGTTATCGCCAAACTAACTGATTGCCATGCTAGCTGTGTTGGTGAGCACCTGCAAACATTTGTCACAGCAGGGTGGTTTTCAGAGTGATCGGATAGTCAAATGGGCCTGTTGGCCCTGGCCTATCGCCCTCGTTCGAGGTGTTTGTGCGGTGGGCACTCCGTTTGACATTCTGGGCGGACGCGGTGCTGATGGGGGAGGGGTCAGACTTGACGGTAGCGCTCGCGGCTTGGGGGTGGTGCTCGCGGCTTGGGGGCTTGGCGGTGGTGCTCGCGGCTTGGGGGCTTGGCGGTGGTGCTCGAGGCTTGGGGGGCTTGGTGGTGGTGCTCGCGGCTTGGGGGGCTTCTGGGCGTCCGCCAGTCATGGCTCCGCCTCGCCCAGTCAGGGGGATGGTTCCCCAAAAATGTCGCACGTAATTTCCATGTAAACCTTTCAAACTTTGAATTGGCGTCGTTGGAATTGCAACGTTTCTAGGCTTTGTTGAATGTTTAATCAATCGAATTACGTGCGACTTTTAGGGGGAGCGTCCG
>NZ_JAPWAG010000048.1:0-5887 GCF_041432775.1 Pauljensenia sp. 20925_1_34
CAGTTGGCGCGCGGGGACCATTTTCACGGCGATTACCCATAGAAATATGGGACGCTGGCCGTTACCGTGGTGGTAGTTCGATACGTCGGTGAGCCGACGCCTCCCACCAGCACCAGGAGCGCCCACATGAGCGAGGCACCCAGCCCCGCCGCCCGAGACGGCGGACCACGCGAGCACGCCCCGGCCTCGTCAAGAAAACCGCGCACGAGCCCAGCGATCCCACCCCTTCCCAAGGCGCGCCTGGCCTTCCTGATCCTCGCGGGCGCGGCCCTGCTCACAGGCCTGGACGCCTCACTTGTGCGCCTGGGAGCCATCGCGCCCGTGGCCTCGACAAGCCTGGGGACCGTGCACGGACTCCTCATGATCTACGGGTTCCTGGGCACCGCGATCTGCCTGGAGCGCGCGGTCGCCCTCCAGTCCGACGGGCGACGCCCGTGGGCCTACGCCGCTCCCCTCCTGACCGGTGCGGGCGGCATCAGCGCGGTCGTCATCTCCCTGAACGAGGCCGCGCGCACCACCCTCGCGAGCCTTCCGCTCCCCCGCTACCTCGCCGCCCACCTGAGCGGCTTCGCGCCCGAACGGATGATGCCTGGCTTCCTCATCACCCTCGGCATGGCGCTGCTGACGGCCATCTACTGCTACGTGTGGGCGCGCCGGCAGGCCACCCACGCGGTCCTCATCCAGCTGATGGGCGCTCTCATTGGCCTGGGCGGCATCCTCCTGTGGTGGCGAGGCCTCGAGACGCCGCGCGCGGTGCCCTGGTGGCTGGCGTTCCTGATCGTCACGATCGTCGGCGAGCGCGTCGAGCTCGCGCGCCTCGCCTTCGCGTCCGGCTCCACTGAGCGGCGCATCACAGCCGAGAGCGCCGCACTCATGGTGGGACTGACCGTCGCGCTCTACTCCCCCACGATCGCTTACCCCCTGATCGGCCTGAGCCTGGGTGTCCTCATGGCCGACACCGCGTGGCACGACGTCGCGCGCGGCACCGTGCGCATGAAGGGCCTTCCGCGCCTGGCGGCCGTGTGCATGCTGAGCGGCTACGCGTGGGCGCTCGTGCCCGCACTCATGTGGATGATCGCGCCGCCCGCCTTCGACGGATACGGCTACGACGCCGGCGTCCACGCGATCACGATTGGCTTCGTCGTCTCCATGCTGCTGGCCCACGCGCCCGTCATCATCCCGGCGGTCGCCCGGCGCGAGGTCCCCTACCACGTCGCCATGTGGGTCCCCTTCGCGTTCCTGCAGCTCTCCCTCCTCGTCCGCCTCCTCGCGGGCGCGCGCGAGGCCGCCTACCCGTGGCGCCTGGGAGGCACCCTCGGGGTCGTCGGCATGCTCCTGTTCGTGGGCACGACGCTGACGGTGACGATTCGCCGGGCGCGCGCGGCCTCGCGCGAGATCGGGCCCGGGGACGAGGCCGGGGCCAGGCCTGCGGCTCCCGCGTCCTCGGGCGGACGGGAGGCCCGATGAGCAAGCCCCGCGTTCCCCGCACCGACCGCGTGACCACGATCTGGATGTGCACGGCGGCCGTTGCCGCGGCTGTCACGATCGTCGCCCGAGGCCGCATCCCGCAGAACCTGTGGACGATGATCCACCTGGTGACCCTCGGCGTCCTGTCAAACGGGATCTTCCAGTGGTCCTGGTACTTCACGCGCGCGCTCGCCCACCTGGCGCCAGACGACCGACGCGCGGGGCGCGACAACACCGTGCGTATCACGGCTTTCAACCTCTCCCTGCTGCTCCTCATCGGCGGCATGTGGTCGGGCTTGTGGCACGTGACCGTCACGGGCGCGACCGTCGTCGGCGCGATCGCGGCCTGGCACGGGTGGGCGCTGCTCACCGCTTCCCGCGAGCGCCTGGCCTCGCGTTTCGCCGTCATTATCCGCTACTACATCGCGGCGGCCTTCTTCCTGGTGGTCGGCGCGACGCTGGCGGGTTTCGTCACGGCGGCCATGTTCGACGCGGACGCTCCCGCGTGGCTGGCCGAGGCCCGGGACCGCCTGACGGTCGCCCACGCGCTGGCGGGTGTCGCCGGGTGGGTGGGCCTGACGATGGGCGGCACCCTGGTGACGCTGGGGCCGACCGCGATGCGCACGCGCATGGATCCGCGGGCCGTTTCCTTCGCGACGAGCGCCCTGCCCATGTGGGTGGCGGCGCTTCTCGTCGCCGGCACGGGCGCTGTGGCCGGGTCGATGCGCGTGACTTCCGTGGGTCTCCTCGTCGTCGTGGGCGCAGCTGCCCTGGGCGTGGGCGTTCCGCTGGTCCGCGCGGCGCTGACAAAGGGGCCCGCCGAGTACGGCGCGTGGTCCCTCATGCTGGGCGCCGCCTGGATTCTCGTCGCGGGCGCGGGAGCGTCCCTGCGCGCCTTCGAGGCGGCGGACGCGACCGGGCTGCGCACGGCGTTCCTCGCGTGGATGCCGATCCTGGGCGCGGCTGGGCTGGGTCAGCTCTTCGTCGGCGCGCTCACCTACCTGATGCCCGTCGTGATTGGCGGCGGCCCGTCCGCGGTGCGCGTCGGCGTCAGCGTGCTCGAGGCCGGGGCTCCGATCCGGGAGGCGGCTCGCAACGTGGCCGCAGTGTTCGCCCTTGCTGTCGCGTCCCTGGGTGGCGTCTCCGCCGAGCGTCTCACCACCGCCGCGTGGGTGGTCCTGCTGGCCACCTACCTCGTTGACATCGTCCTCTTGGGCCGCGGCGGCGTGGCCCAGGCGCGCGCCAAGCGCGCCGCCTCTTCATCCCCCACCACACAAGGAGGCCGCCGTGGCTGACCTGAACCTGTCCGCTTCGCCGTCGCCGGGAGGCGAGAAGCCGAAGGAATCCGCTCCGAAAGGCCCCGCGGCGGGAACCCCCAAGCTGCGCATGAGCCCGACGGGCGACCACTCGCCCGTGAGCCGCACGGCGGGCGCAATCATCGGCGTCGTCTCCGTCGTGGCGCTCGCGCTGGCGATCTTCCTGTCCAACCCATCCACACCCACGACGCAGGGCACGGGAACGGGGACGGGAACCACGGCCTCGTCCGTGACGCCGACCGGACACACGACCCGCGTGTCCGTGGGCGTCGAGGGCATGGCCTTCACGCCCAACCACATCGAGGTCCCGGTCGGCGACCGCCTCATCATCGACTTCACGAACTCGGGGGATCAGCGCCACGACCTGGTGTTTGAGACGGGCGTGACCTCCGGGTCTCTGGCGACCGGCGAGACTAAGGAACTGGACCTCGGCGTCATCTCCGGCGACGTCGAGGGCTGGTGCTCCCTGCCCGGACACCGCGAGATGGGCATGACCCTGCACGTGCAGGCCACGGGCGCCTCCTCGGGTTCCTCGTCCTCCGCGGGGACCACGGCCTCGGGCGGCCACGCGGGGCACAACCACACCGGACACGGGCACGACCACGGGCAGGACGCCGCCGCGGGACCGGCCACCCCGACCGCGCTGACGGACTACGCGGCGACGATCGACGCGCGCGACCCGGTCCTGCCGCCGGCCACGAACGAGACCGAGCGTCACTACACCTTCACGGTCACCGAGCAGACCGTGAACGTCACCAGCTCGCTGACGCGCGAGTCGTGGACCTTCAACGGGGACGCGCCCGGCCCGATCCTGCGCGGACACATCGGCGACACCTTCCACATCACGCTCGTGAACAACGGGACGATGAGCCACTCGCTGGACTTCCACGCGGGCCTCGTCGCCCCCGATAACGTCATGCACTCCATCGAGCCCGGGCAGACCCTCGAGTACACCTTCGTCGCCAAGAACGCGGGCATTTGGCTCTACCACTGCTCGACCGCACCCATGTCGATGCACATCGCGAACGGCATGTTCGGGGCCGTCGTCATCGACCCGACCGACCTGGACAAGGTCGACCGCGAGTACGTCATGGTCGCCTCCGAGCTCTACCTGGGCGCGGACGGGCAGCCCGCTGACGCCTCGCTCCTGTCGGCCCTGCAGCCCAACGCGATGGCCTTCAACGGCGTGCCCTTCCAGTACAAGGCGCACCCGATTCAGATCAAGACCAACGAGCGCGTGCGCGTGTGGGTCATGGACGCGGGCCCGAACCTGGCGACCACCTTCCACGTCGTGGGCACCCAATTCGACACCGTGTGGCGCGAGGGCGCCTACGTGATCCGAGGCGGAGGGTCCGGCGGCGGCTGGGGCCAGGTCCTGTCTCTGGGCGCCGCCGAGGGCGGATTCGTCGAGTTCACGCCGCTCGAGGCCGGCCACTACGCATTCGTCAACCACGCGCTCTCCCTGGCGGAAAAGGGACAGCTCGGCGTCTTCGAGGTGACCGACTAGACCTTTCCCGCTCTCCGGCCACGGCCTCGTCCCCATTCGACGAGGCCGTGGCTATTTTCGCGGTCTCCCCTCCCCTCGCGGAGGGCCCGAATGGTTACGTACGCCCCATGTCGCTTGGCTTTCGGGACGCTGCCCCGGTGATAAAATGAATGGATGCTAGGCACCTATCTTGACATTCTGCGTTACCACCAGTCCTGGAAATTCTCCGCGGCTGGCCTTGTTCTGCGCATGCCGATGTCCATGGTGGGACTGTCAACGATCCTGATGGTGCGCGCCGAGTACGGCAACTACACGCTGGCCGGCGCCGTTGCCGCGGTCAGCATCATCGTCATGGCACTCTGCGCGCCCATCCTCGCGCGCCGCGTCGACCGCCACGGGCAGCTGCGCGTCATGGGCCCCGCGTGGACGATCTCGGTCCTGTCGATGTCCGCGCTGGTCGCCGCCGTCATCATGCACGCCCCCGCGTGGACGCTCTTCATCCCGGCCGCCCTCGCGGGCGCCACGTGGGGCGCACCCGGCGCACTCGTGCGCTCGCGCTGGTCGACGATCCTGCACAAGCCGGGCCAGCTGACGACCGCCTACGCCCTCGAATCCGCCGTCGACGAGTTCGTCTACATCGTGGGCCCCGTGCTCTCCACCGTCCTGGGCACCGCGGTGCACCCCGCGACCGGCCTCATCATCTCGATCGCGAGCCTGGCAGTGGGCGGCTTCCTGTTCCTGTCACGCCGTGACTCCGAGCCCGCGATCATCCCCCACGATCCGAGCGCCCCGCGCGAGTCCGTCATCCGCAAGCCCGTCGTCCTCGTCATGGCGGCGACCTACATCGGCATGGGCACGACGTTCGGCGCGATGGAAGTGTCGATGGTCAGCTTCACCGAGGAGCTGGGCACCCCCGCGCTCGGCGGCATCCTCCTCGCCCTCTTCTCCATCGGCTCGCTGACGGCCGCCCTCGTGTACGGCGCACGCACATGGAGGCGACCCACCTGGCAGCTCTTCGTGATCGGCGTGATCGCGATGGCGATCGGCATGAGCCTCTTCCCCGTGGCCTTCAACGTCTGGACGATGGCCATCGTCATCCTCATCACGGGCCTTACCTGCGCCCCCACGATGACGAACGTCAACGTCATCATCCAGAATTCCGTCTCCCCCGCGAAGCTCACCGAGGGCCTCACCTGGATGTCCACCTCGATCAGCCTGGGTGTCTCCCTGGGAACCGCGGTCGCGGGACCCGCGATCGACGCTATCGGCGCGCGCGGCGGCCTGTTCACCATGGCCAGCGCAGGATGGGCGATGGTCCTCCTCATGCTGATCGGCCTGCCCGCGCTGCGTAAGAGCGAAGCCCAGCCGACCCCGCCGCTACCCCTCGACTAATCGGGTTCTTCGCATGTAAGGGTGTGGGAGGTGTCGGAGTGGGCCGGAGTGCAGGTGGTGGCGTGGGCGGCGTGCCGCCAGTAGGGCCCAGCTGCGCATGGAGGGGTGCGGCAGTGAGTGGTTCAGTGTGCCAGTTCCGCGTTTGTTCTTGTATGTCGGGGCGCTGCACCCGATCCGTAGGCAATGCACCTCTTCTGTTCGGGTGCACCGCCACGTAACGGGTGCA
>NZ_JAPWAG010000049.1:0-5037 GCF_041432775.1 Pauljensenia sp. 20925_1_34
GTGAGGGGGTGGTTGTCACCCAGGACGCGCGCGCGGCCTGTGGCGGCCTGCTCGTACAGTTGGATGGCCTCAACGAAGCGGCCCGCCTGCAGGTGACAGTTTGCGAGGTTGTTACGCAAGGTCAGGGTATTAGGATGATCGTCGCCAAAAATGCGGGTGCTGTCGGTGATAAGCCGCTCAAACAGGGTGATAGCCTCATCGAGGCGCCCCGCCTCCTGGTAACAGCTGGCGAGATCGTTGCATGCGCTGAGCGTCTGAGGATGATTCTCACCCAGAACACGTGCATAGTCTTCGAGAACCTGCTCGTACAAGGTGATGGCCTCATCGAGGCGCCCTGTCTGCACATAGGTGTCGGCGAGACTGCTGCGCTCGGCGAGTCGACTTAGGTGGTCTTCGCCAATGATACGGGTCGGGTCTTCGGCGGTGTGCTGGTGGGAGGTCTGTGTCAATGCGGTGATTGTGCGTTCAAGTGCTGTGTGCTTGAAATGTGGCGATGCTGGTGCGAGTGTCAGGTACTCCTGCGCGACGCTGCCCAGGAGTGCGTCGAGGTACTGGAGTTCACCGGGGGCGTAGTTCTGGCGTGCTGAGGCTGATTGTGCGAGAACGTAGCGTCGGAACACCTCGGGCTTGCGTATTGCTTCACGTAGGGCGTTCTCGTCGTCGGCAAGGAGTGTGATTGTTTGCTTCACTGATGCCTCAAGGTGAGCGATGAAGCTATCGATGCGGGACCTGTCGTAGCCCGACTCAACGAGCTGTCCCTCGATTGCGGCCAGTTCAGCGCTTATCGAGTTTGTCAGGTGGTCACATGTCTGTGCGTCGCAACTACCAGCTATTTGATCCAGAAGGCTGCGGGCCCGTTGGTAGAGGTCGTGCCCACCCTCAATTGAGTCGGCAGTGAAGCCAAAACCCGGTACTGTAACAATCGATGTCACGATGCTTGTCGTGATACTCAAAGCTGCCGTCGCTGTGTTCATGCGCACAGTGTACTCGCTACAATCAGCGGGGATAACCACCTGAGAAAATTTGGTGCAGCTGGGACGAACGTGACGATGGGTGGTCTGGATTCGTGGCACGAATTGAGTGAAACGAAGACGTGGGGGAGAGGGGACGAGGCCGGGGACCCCGCGTGGGGAACCCCGGCCTCGTTCTCATGACCGCTGGGCGCCGCGGTGGAGGAGCGGGCGCCTAACGGCGCTCACTCCTCGCCGGCGTGATCCGAGCCTGCGATGGAGTAGTTGAACAGGTCGTACTTCGCGATCGCCTGGCCGACGACCGACGGGTCGATCTGACCCTTGTCGGCCAGGGCGGCCAGCGTACGCACGACCATGGACTCGGCGTCGATGTGGTACCAGCGGCGCGCCGCGCGACGGGTGTCGGAGAAGCCGAAGCCGTCCGCGCCGAGCACGTGGTAGTCGCCGGGGACCCACTGGCGGATCTGGTCGGGCAGCATGCGGTCGAAGTCCGAAGAAGCGACGAACGGACCCTCGCGACCCGCGAGCTTGGCCGACACGTAGGGCGTACGGCGAGGCTCGGTCGGGTGCAGGTAGTTGTGCTCCTCGGCGTCCAGGCCGTCGCGGCGCAGCTCGTTCCACGAGGTCACCGACCACACGGCGGCGTCCACGCCCCAGTCGCGGGCCAGCAGCTCGCGGGCCTCGCGCGCCCACGGCACGCCCACGCCGGAGGCGAGCAGCTGAGCCTTGGGGCCGCCGAAGTTCTGGTGCTCATCGAGGTTGTAGATGCCCTTGACGATGCCCTCGACGTCGACGTTCTCGGGTTCAGCCGGCTGGTGGATCGGCTCGTTGTACACGGTGATGTAGTACATGACGTTCGGGTCGCGGTCGCCCGCGTTACCGTACATGCGCTGCAGGCCGTCCGCCATGATGTGGCGGATCTCGTAGGCGTAGGCCGGGTCGTAGGACACGAACGCGTGGTTGGTCGCGGCCAAAACCTGAGAGTGGCCGTCCATGTGCTGCAGGCCCTCGCCCGCGAGCGTCGTGCGGCCGGCCGTCGCGCCTATGACGAAGCCCTTGGTGAGCTGGTCGCCGGCGGCCCAGAACTGGTCGCCCGTGCGCTGGAAGCCAAACATCGAGTAGAAGATGTAGATCGGCACCATCGGCAGGTCGTGCGTGGCATACGCCGTGCCGACGACCTGGAAGGCGGCAGCGGAGCCGGCCTCGGTGATACCCGTGTGCAGGATGCGGCCCTGTTCGGACTCACGGTAGGACAGCATCATGTCCGCGTCGACGGGCGTGTAGGACTGGCCGGTCGTGTTGAAGATCTTCGCCGAGGGGAAGATCGCGTCCAGACCGAAGGTACGGGCCTCGTCGGGGATGATCGGCACGAAGTACTTGCCGACCTGCTTGTCCTTCATGAGGTCCTTGATCAGACGCACGAGGGCCATGGTCGTGGCGACCTCGAGCTTGCCGGAACCCTTGGACAACGCTTCGAAGGGGCGGGCGGGCAGCTCGGGGAGCTTGGGCTGGCGGTCGGCGCGGCGCTCGGGCACCCAGCCGCCGAGGATCTCGCGGCGCTCCTTCATGTACTGCAGGGCCGGGTGATCGGCCGGCGGCATGTAGTACGGAGGCATGTAGGGATCGCGTTCCAGCTCCTCGTCCGTGATCGGGATCTGCAGGCGATCGCGCAGCTGCTTGGCGTCCTCGAGCGTCAGCTTCTTCATCTGGTGCGTCGAGTTACGTCCCGCGAAGTGCGTGCCCAGCGCGTAGCCCTTGATGGTGTGGGCGAGGACGACGGTCGGCTGGCCGGTGTGGTCCATGGCCGCCTTGTAGGCGGCGTAGACCTTGCGGTAGTCGTGGCCGCCGCGCTTGAGCGCCCAGAGCTGGTCGTCGGTCCAGTTCTTGACCATTTCCTTGGTGCGCGGGTCGCGGCCGAAGAAGTGCTCGCGCACGTAGGCGCCGTCGTTCGCGCCGAACGTCTGGTAGTCGCCGTCCAGGGTTTCGTTCATGACGTGGACGAGGGCGTCGTCCTTGTCGGCGGCGAGGAGCTGGTCCCAGCCTCGACCCCAGATGACCTTGATGACGTTCCAGCCGGCGCCCTTGAAGAAGGCTTCGAGCTCCTGGATGATCTTGCCGTTGCCACGCACCGGGCCGTCGAGGCGCTGCAGGTTGCAGTTGATGACGAAGGTCAGGTTGTCCAGGCGCTGCTGGGCGGCGAGCTGGAGCATACCGCGGGACTCGGGCTCGTCCATTTCACCGTCGCCGATGAAGGCCCAGGTGTGCTGCTGGGAGGTGTCCTTGATGCCGTTCATGTGCAGGTAGCGGTCGAACCACGCCTGGTAGATGGCTTCGGCGGGACCCAGGCCCAGCGACACGGTCGGGTACTCCCAGAACTCTTCGAGCTGGCGCGGGTGCGGGTAGGAGGGCAGACCGTGCTCGGTGGAGACCTGCTGGCGGAAGCCGTCCATCTGCTCTTCGGACAGGCGGCCTTCGAGGAACGCGCGCGCGTAGGGGCCGGGGGAGGCGTGGCCTTGGAAGAAGACGTGGTCGCCGCCGCCGGGGTGGTCCTTGCCGCGGAAGAAGTGGTTGAGGCCGACCTCGTAGAGGGTGGCGACGGAGGCGTAGGACGAGATGTGTCCGCCGACCTTGACGCCGGGGCGCTGGGCGCGCGTCACCTGGACGGCGGCGTTCCAGCGGATCCAGCGGCGGTATTCGCGCTCCATGGCTTCGTCGCCGGGGAAGTACGGCTCCTGGTCAACGGGGATGGTGTTGACGTAGGGGGTTGTGTATTCCTGGGGGAGCTGAACGCCATTGCGGCGCGCTTCGCTGAGCATGTGCAGCAGGATGTAGCGTGCGCGGGGGCCGCCCTTTTCGTTGATGAGCCCGGTCAGGGACTCGACCCATTCGGCGGTTTCCTGGGGGTCGTTGTCGGGGACCTGGGGGATCAGCCCGTTCACGACGACGGGGCGTGACTCGTGGAGTTGGCTCACGGTGTACCTTCTCGCTTGACTCGGAGCTGCGACGTGCAGCGTTCGTGGGCGGTGTCTTCGGTCGACATCGCACATATCGGGACTATTGTCCCACTAATGGTGTGGCTTTGCGAGTGTTTGGTGGCTCGTGCGTGTATGAGGTGCGTATCACCGCCAGGAGGGATGGGTGGTGCGCGTAAATCCACTGGTCAGAGGGGTGATGCCGTGCGGGGCTGTTTCGATAGGTGTTATCCCTTGCATTCGACGTGGTTTCATGCCCTAGGATAAATACGTGAACGTTGATATGACACTGAGCGGCAGCTCGTTGAAGGGCGGTGCTGCGTGATGGCAGTGAGCCTGGGTTTTGCGTCCGATGCGATCGTGCAGGAGTTCTACGTCGATGACGACGTCGATCAGGGTGTGCGTGACGCGATTGAAGGGGAGACGGGGCATCCGCTCGTGGACGTCGATTACGCGGACGTCGTGGATGGCGCGATCGTCTGGTGGCGCGCGGATGACGCCGAGGAGGAGGACCTTGCGGACGTGCTCGTGGACGCGATGTCGAACCTGGATGACGGCGGCCTGATCTGGGTCCTGATCCCCAAGCCGGGACGCCCCAACTCCGTGCGCGTGGGCGACGTGGAGGAGGCCGCTGAGATCGCCGGCCTGCACGCGACGACGTCGACGGCGCTGGGGGCGAACTGGGCGGGCGTGCGCCTGACCGCGCGTCCTCGTTCGCGCCGCTAGTTTTATTGACGAGGCCGGGGCTCCTCCGCGCTGCCGTGCGCTGTGACGCTCGGCCTCGGATGTGACCGCAGACGCCGATTCTGGTAGATTGGCGCCTGCGTGGGGCCTTTAGCTCAGTTGGCTAGAGCGTCTGGTTTACACCCAGAAGGTCATCGGTTCGAGCCCGGTAGGGCCCACAAACGCCCGGGGGCCGGAAGCGATAGCTTCCGGCCCCTGACTGCTTTATCGAGCAGTGCGTGTGACGCGCGTCAGTCCTGCTCCTCGCGCTCCTCGGTGTGTGAGGTCTCTTCCTGCTCTGCCAACTCCCGGCGGGCTGCCTCGAGGTTCTCGCGTACCGTCGTGGTTAAGGGGTGGTCTTCGCCCAGGAC
>NZ_JAPWAG010000050.1:0-4173 GCF_041432775.1 Pauljensenia sp. 20925_1_34
ACGCGCTCGGCAAGTTCCTCCTCACGCGTTGGTGGCACTGCCCGTACTGATCCCTTTGGCCTGCCCTTAGGCTTAGGCATGAGGGCCTGCGCGCCGCCCTCACGGTACAGCCTGCACCAATTCTTCAGCGGTGTCGCGCTCGCAATACCGAAGCGCACCATCGCCTCAGGTTTACTCATCCCGCCATCAACCACGGCGCTCGCTGCGGCGACCTTGGTCTCATAGTCGTATCTGGTCCGCTTTACTTCCATGGCAAGAAAACCGTCCCTCCCGATCACGCGGTACGTCTTCTGCCAGTGTCGCACGGCCTCAGCAGGCACACCCAGCCTCTTGGCGGTCAAACGATAGCCAAATCCCCTCTCAAACATCTCCACCGCCTGCTCACGAAGCAAACGATCATGCCTCAACCGCAGATCCACAGACACGAAAAGCCTCCCATTCCCTGGACTTCAATTTCGATGTCCAAGAAACAGGAGGCAGTTCACGTTCAACACGCGGGGCACAGTCACATCCGCGGGATACGCCCACCCGACGAGGCCACCCACGAGCGGGAGGCAGCCACGGCCTCGTCGATGGGAGGGAACGCAGCACGCGTCTGTGGCTGCGCCTAGCGTGCTGAGAATTTCTTCATCTCTTCCTTGTTGAGGTCGAGGCTGGGGTCGGGTTCGAAGCAGAAGGTGATGAACCGGGGGTTGTACTCGCGGGCGCCAGGCGTGATAGCGAGCAGGGTAAAGGTACCGACACTGTCGACGACGGCAGATTTGCCGATGGTGAGATCTGCATTGACCCACGAGTAAGGCCCTTGCCCATTTCCACCTTTGAGAGACGTGCGCTCCTGGTTCCGGTCATCTGGCGAAGAGTAGAAATAGTACGCCGGGTCGGTGTTTGCGGCGCGCGGACGCACGAGAGCCTCCTCCTGAGCCTTGAGGAGATATCCGGCGCATCCGTCCGTTGCGGTCGGTGTGCTGGTTGACGTGCTGGTCGGTGTGCTGGTTGACGTGCTGGTCGGTGTGGGATCCGCCTGATGCGTGGTGGGCGCGCAGGCGGCGAGGAGCAGGGACAGACCGACGCAAGTTGCCGCGACGGTGTACAGGGGCTGGCGGAGCGTGTGTGTCATGGGTTAGATCGTGCGGGAGACTTCGAAGTCTGGGTCGGGTTCGAAGCAGAAGGTGGCCGAGCCGTGGCCGTAGACGGCCTGTGCGGTCGTGATGTCGAGGAGAGTGAATGTGCCGATGGTTGGGACGTGCTTCGGCTCGCCGACATAGAGGCTGTCGTCGATCCAGCCGGGGTAGCCGTCGGCCCACCCGCCGATGATATAAGCGTACATGGCACCGTTTTCGATGCCAACGTCGGTGATGATGAAGGTCGGGTCGCTCCGTCTCTTTCCGGGGGCGAATTGTGCGGCTTCGCCGACGGTGGTGATCCGTCCGTTGCACTCTGGCATGGGTGTGCTCCTCGTGGGTGACGGCGCGGGCGTTGGGCTCGCGGTGGTGATGGTTGGTGAGGGAGTCGGCGTTGGCGTGGGCCCGGGCGTGGGGGAGGAGGACGTGGGTGTGGGTGTGGGTGTCGGGCGGGTGAAGGGGGTGGTGGGCGCGCAGGCGCCGAGGAGCAGGGACAGACCGACGCAAGTTGCCGCGACGGCAGCTAGGAATGGGGACCTATTGCGCATGGCCTACCGACTTCCGATTGCCGTGTTGCCGTAGGTATCCCAATCGCCGACGAGTGTCGTGAGGGAGTCGGCGTTTCCGGGGACGTCGTTGATCAGTGACTCAAAGTATCCGGTCACGATGGCTCCCTTACAGTGGCTTCTTGCGGTCCGAGCTGAACAATGCGGCCCATTGCTGATCGTGATCTTTGCTCTGCTTTGCCTTGTCATGCAGGGCAGTATCGGTCGAGGTGTGCCAGGCCGTGATTTGCTCGTCATTGATAGAAAAATCAGGCACTATTCCTCCTTGACCGATTGACAAGTTTTGCTCGAAAACTATGAGACAGCACACAAGAAGTCAAGGTTGTCCAACCTTTGTCCCGAGGGTGCCCACCCGACGTTCGTGCACGACGCCCAACTACACTGGTATCAGCAGACGAGGCCCCGGCCTCGTCGATGACAACGAAAGGACCCTTCATGCTGCCCTCCGAGAAGCTCGCCGAGCTCGGCCTCGAACTGCCCGCCGTCGCCACCCCCGTCGCCGCCTACGTGCCCGCCGTCATCGACCGCGGCGTCGTGCGCACCTCCGGCCAGATTCCCGTCGTGAACGGTGAGCCCGTGTGCATCGGAGCCGTCGGCGAGGACGGCGCGGACCCCGAGGACGCCAAGGACGCCGCGCGCGTGTGCGCCCTCAACGCCCTGGCCGCGGCGGCTTCTGTCGCGGGCGGCATCGATAACCTCGCGGGCGTCGTCAAGGTCGTCGGCTTCGTGTCCTCGCGCCCCGACTTCTACGGCCAGGCCGGCGTCATCAACGGCGCTTCCGAGCTCTTCGGCGAGATTTTCGGCAGCCAGCACGCGCGCAGCGCCGTCGGCGTCGCCGCCCTGCCCCTCAACGTCAGCGTCGAGGTCGAGGCCGAGTTCCTCATTAAGTGAACGCGCGGGCGGGCGTGAGGCGCGCCTACACTGTATGAGGTTCACCGAAATGGCCCTGCGGGCCGGAGGATAAGGAAAAGACATGACTGACCGTCAGATGTTCAAGCTGGTCGACGCCAACACCGTCCCTTCCGAGGACGGCGGCTGCGGTTGTGGCTGCGGTGGCGAGGGTAAGAAGGAGCGCGCCGAGCAGGCCGCTCCCGCCGAGGCCCCGGCTGCGCAGGCCCCCGAGCAGGGCGGCTGTGGTTGTGGCGGACACGGTGGCGGCCATGCTGCTGCCGCCCAGGCCGCCGAGGCCCCCGCTGAGCACGCCGGTTGCGGCTGCGGCGGACACGACGCCCCCGCCGAGCGTCCCCACGAGATGGCTGCCGAACCCATCGCCTCCGAGCCCATCGCCTCCACGGCGGGCGGCTGCGGCTGCGGCGGACACGACGCCCCCGCCGAGCGCCCCCACGAGATGGCTGCCGAGCCCATCGCCTCCGAACCCATCGCCGCCGAGCCCATCGCCTCCACGGCGGGCGGCTGCGGCTGTGGTGGTCATGGCGGCGGACATGGTCGCGGCCACGGCAAGGCCCACCCGGGCGGCGCCGGCGTCATCCACCGCCCCGGCGCGGACGAGCTTGTCATTCACTCGATCCCCCGCGTTGTGCGCCACGCGGTCCTCTTTGCCGCGGTTGACAACCTCCCCGTCGGCGAGAACCTCCAGATCTGCGCCCCCCACCAGCCTGAGCCGCTGTTCGCGCACCTGAAGGACTCGGCGCAGCACTACCGCGTCGAAACCCTCGAGGTCGGCCCCGTCGACTGGCGCTACCGCATCACGCGTCTGGCCTGAGCGCACCTCCACGCACGAGGCCGTGGCCGACTCTGCCTTCCCGGTGGGGCCAGCCACGGCCTCGTCGCATTCGAACGCAGATCAAACGCCGTTTTGTGACCTCGTTCGCGTGACGGGGCGAGCGCGACCCGGTACCGTTGAGGTATGAGCATCTTTGACATGACTTCTGACGCCGACGTTGAGGACGACCTGGACCGCGTCGAGACCGACGTGGTCGTGGACTGTGACATCGAGGCCGCGTGGGCGCTCGTGTCGGAGCCGGGCTGGTGGGTCAACGACGGCCCGCTCGGTGACCATGAAGTGAGCCTCGGTGACGACGGCCTCTACCGCGTGAGCGACCCGGACGCCGGCGACTGGCTGATCGAGAAGGCCGACGAGGACCCTATGGACGTCGTCGCCTTCCGCTGGTACCCGCTCGCCGACGACGAACTGCCCGACGAGTACGCGACCCGCGTCGAGGTCTCCCTGTCCGAGGAGCGCGGCGGCGTCGCCATCCACGTCGAGGAGTCCGGCCTGGCATCGGTTTCCGACGACGAGGCCGTGGCTCGCCAGGCGTACGACGACGCGATCGGCATGTGGGAGCAGGTCCTGGTCGCCGCGAAGAACTACCTCGAGGGCCGCTGAACGTTCGCGCTTCTTCCCTGACGTCGGCACGTCTCGATGCGGCGCGGCATCCGTGGCGTTTCCCCGTGGAAGCGCGCCTGGATTGCGCGCTGAGACAATCTGAGTGACGCCCCCCCTAGAATCCGGCCCCGGCACTGCA
>NZ_JAPWAG010000051.1:0-2846 GCF_041432775.1 Pauljensenia sp. 20925_1_34
GTGCATGGACCCGCGTGTGGACCCACCACAACGTGCGCAAGGCCTACAACAGCCTCAACCATCTTTGGCGGTCCGAGATGCTGTTTGTCTACCTCAACCCGCCAGCAGGAGTCCTTGCGCCCGAGCGGATCAAATCCACCACCAACAGCTTAGAAGGCGGCATCAACGCCCAGCTCAAACTGCTCGCCAGAACCCACCGCGGCAGATCAGGCGAACGACAACGCCGCATGCTGGATTGGTGGCTCTACTTAAAAACGGAACTGCCTGACGATCCAGTACGAATCGCCAGGCAGTCCGACTGGGGCCAGGGCCAACTCGCCAAAGTATCGGCGGTGTCAATGGGTGTTAGCAATGAGTTCGTTGAATGCTTCTGTGGGGGTGCGGTAGCCGAGGGTGGCTCTGGGGCAGTTGCCCGGTTCGTGGGCGATGGCGTCGAGGTAGGGTTGGTGGCTGGTGATGGGGGTTCCTTTGGGCAGGTAGCGGCGGATGAGCCGGTTGGTGTTTTCGTTGGTTCCTCTCTCCCAGGGGCTGTGGGGGTGAGCGAAGAACACCTCCACGCCGGTGTCGTGGGTGAGGCGCTGGTGGCGGGCCATTTCCCGGCCTTGGTCCCAGGTCAGTGTGCGCATCGCTTGGTCGGGAAGGCCCTGGATGCGGCGGGTGAGCGCGTCACAGACCTGGTCGGCTTTCCGACCCAGAGGCAAGGCGACGATGATCAGGTAGCGGGTGGTGCGCTCAACCAGGGTCGCGCACGCGCTGGCCCCGTCTTGGCCGATGATCAGGTCGCCTTCCCAGTTACCCGGGATTTTCCGATCAGAAATGTCAGGGCGCTCGTCAATCAGCCGCATCCCAACAATGGGTGGTTTGCGCCCGCCTGTGGGGGGTTTCTTGCGCATCCACCGGCGCGAGGGCAAGCAAATGCCGTGTTCGATGAGCGTCTTCTTGGGGTGGGCGTAGATCCACGTGTAGATCGCCTCGTGGCTGATCGTGTGGCCCTGGGCGTCGGGGGAAGTATCCATGGAGGGCAGTGTGCCACACGCCTCCATGCTCAGGCGCCCGCTGATCTGGCGGGGAGTGTGCCCCTGGGACAAATCAGCAATCACACGGTCGCGAAGGATCTCGTCACAATCCAACAGGCGCTTCTTCGGGCGACGCCTGGCCGCGCGGGCTGCCTTGTCGGCTTCCTCGGCCCGATACTGCCCGTCAGGGCCCGTATGGCGGGCGATCTCACGGCACACCACCGAGGGGCTACGACCAATCATGTGAGCGATACGCGTCTTGGACAAGCCCACATTCACCCCCGCCATGATCGCCGCACGATCCTCAACACTCAGCATCCGACGACAGCTCACAACCAGCCCCTCCAACAGCACTGCTACCACACAAATTGCTTACACCCTATGACACTGCCATCCACCCTGACCCAAACCGAGAACCAAGCCGACCACGAAACAGGACGCCCAGCCCTCTACGACAACGCTATCGACACCGACTACACCCACTCAATCGGCATTCAAAAAGGCCAAATCTAACCCCCGCGACACGCCGAGCCAGACACACATTTTGACCCTTAACCCTTTAATGGATATAATTAGACCCATGTTGATTTCAGGTACCGCTTTCTTGCGGTTGCGCACCAACCGCTAAGGCGGTTTCCTACCCCGTAGGTTAAAAACCGCTCCGGTCCTTTAGCCGGGCGGCTATTTGTCATGCCCGACTCCCTTTCAAATCCAAGGAGCACACCTGATGTCTGCATACGGACACGGCCGTCACGAGCATGGCCAAAATTTTCTCACCAACCACAAGATCATCAACTCCATCATCGACCTTGTGAAACAAACCTCCGGCCCCATCATTGAGATCGGACCAGGAAGCGGTGCCCTCACTCACCCGATGGCCCACTTGGGGAGGGCGATAACGGCAGTTGAAGTGGACGCAAAACTAGCTGCCAAAATCACACAAGAAACCTCCTCGGCGGCGGTCGAAGTGGTCCATGATGATTTCCTTAACTTCCGGTTACCCGCCACTCCCTGCGTCATTGTGGGAAACATTCCCTTTCACCTCACCACTGCCATTCTTCGAAAGTTGCTGCATGCGCCAGCATGGACTGACGCTGTACTCCTCATGCAGTGGGAAGTCGCTCGCCGCCGGGCCGGGGTAGGCGCAAGCACGATGATGACGGCTCAGTGGTCCCCATGGTTCACATTTCACCTGGGTTCTCGGGTACCAAGGCTTGCTTTCCGGCCACAGCCAAACGTTGACGGGGGGATCTTAGTGATCCGCCGGGTGGGTGACCCGAAGATTCCGATAGAGCAGCGCAAAGCCTTTCAGGCGATGGTGCACACCGTTTTCACTGCCCGGGGACGCGGGATAGGGGAAATTCTCCGAAGGGCAGGGTTGTTTTCATCACGTTCAGAAACACAATCATGGTTGCGCTCGCGAGGAATCGACCCCGCGACCCTACCTCCCAGATTGCACACCAACGACTGGATCGATCTCTTCCAGGTGACTGGTTCCTCTCTACCTCACCATCGACCCATTTCACCATCGGGAAGTAGTCAACGACCTCCTCAACGGAAAAACCGAAGCCGGCGGCGTTAATCCCCACCAAAACCGAAATCCACCAGTAGTACTAAAAGGGCTCTTCCGGTTTTAGAGTGCATTGATTAGTTCGCCGGGGGTTCGGGCGTGGCACAAGATACTGGGGTCCTTGGCTTTGTAGGAAAAAGGTATCTAATCCATCCGTACAAAACTAAGGACCTACTGTGCAGCCTAACGGAAATGTCATCGTCGATACCATCTGCCGCACCGCAAAACTAGGAACTACTATCACCGGTGCCACAGAAAAC
>NZ_JAPWAG010000052.1:0-2790 GCF_041432775.1 Pauljensenia sp. 20925_1_34
GTTAGCATGAGGAGACTTTGACCAATTCACATACTACCAGCTACAACAACCCGCTTCACACAGGTCCGATGTAACCAACACTGAAATACAAACCCTACTAAATGCGAAGCCATCACACGAAAACAACACGAAACATCACCTTGGGCAACCCGAGCCATAGGGGCAGCGCGACTAGCCACTTTACACCAATCACGACATCGAACCAAATGAACCAACGGGCCCTTAGCACTCATTGTCACAGGTCGTAACGGAACCAAGGATTTCGATCACGGGCAATTTTGTCATTAGCGGATGAATCCATCTCAGCCCTCACTGTGGAAGCATCAATCTTGTACCGTGAAATTAAATCGACCTGTTTACCTTCATTGATCAAAAAGGCATTAATTGTCGCAAGGAGGTTCAACGCACAATCATCAACTTCTGTACTCAAATCGCGAAGAAGATCCCGAATTAGGAGCTGCATTTCAAAAACATCACTGGCAGGGCCTTTCGGACTCATTGAGAACTCACCGGTTCGATATAGCGGATCAGTCAAATTGAGCGCCATCAAATCCTTCTCAATACCACGTAACGCGTCTGCAACGTCAGGTAGATGAGAGTTAGCAACATCTCTTGCCTGAGGCACGTTTTGAATCGTAAGATCACCATCAAGATCACTAGAGATGAGCGGCTCAAGATCTATCGCGAACTTCTCTCGATTACTCCGACTGGTCACTGCAGCAATGGTGTCAGATAACGCAAGCCTATTCGCCTCCTCCAATTCATAAGCATCTGAATTAATTTGCTTCACCGCCGACTCGAGCTCAGAGATGACAGCATCCACACTAGCAAAGGGATTTTCGAAGAAAGACTTAATAGATCCCTCAATCACCTTATCCGAAAGGACAAATAATAATTCGTCCGCAATAGAGTCAGCAAGCGTCAATCCACGGGCCAAATTTGTCGCACCTTTTGCACCCAGGATCGTTTGCACAACTGAGATAACGTTTGAAATAATCTTTAGAGTAACAACCAGGTTACCCGCCTCAGACTTGGCCATTAGCGCCTTACAACCTTCAATGGCCGATGAAATACTATTTTTGACCGCCTCATGCGAATCTTCCATCACCTGCTTCTCCGCCGTAAGCGCAGCCAACAGACAACCACTTAATGCACGGTACGCCAAAATCGTATTGATCGTCTCCGGGACCTGTTTTCTAAAATTATCAAACGCGACTCCATTGAACAAAGTCTGAGCAGCAGTACGAGCCGCATGAAGGGCGGGGCGCATTCCACTAGGATCCTTTCCATCTTCCCCTTCTGCCGCCACATTCAAGCGCACGACTATACCCTGAAGCCCTTCACACGCAGAATTAATCTCATCAGGCTCTGGAATATTATGAAAAGGCTTGAGGGCGGTCCGAACCCTACTCCTAATTGTATCAAAAGTTGGCTTATATGTATTGGTAATAGATTCAGGAGTCGTCGAATGATCACTCACACGCACGCACGTTCCCCCACCATTCCCATTTTCACCAGGAGCACTAACCACGATTGATCGCATAGCCCCAGGACCCGCAGCAGTTGAGTTCGAAGGACCGGTTTGAATATACTCATTCCCCACTTTTTGAAAGTGACACTTATGCATATACGCATCAATGGCTACAACAATCAGCTCATCCTCGAGATGATAGATCTCATTGATAGGAAACATGGCACTCCATTCATTGATTATACCAGTTTGAATGTAGCTATACTAAAGCACATTGACTAAACTATCAACCCTTTTCGAGCAACGATGTGGCGGCGGTGTCATAGGGTGTAGGCAATTTGTGTGGTAGCAGTGCTGTTGGAGGGGCTGGTTGTGAGCTGTCGTCGGATGTTGAGTGTTGAGGATCGTGCGGCGATTATGGTGGGGTTGGAGGCTGGCTTGTCCCAGGTGTGTATCGCTCGTTTGATTGGGCGTAGTCCCTCGGTGGTGTGCCTTGAAATCGCCCGCCACCGCGGTCCTGATGGGGCGTATCGGGCCCAGGACGCCGGGAGAGCGGCGCAGGTGGCCAGGCGCCGCCCCAAGAAGCGGCTCCTGGACCGCGACGAGGTTCTTCGCCGCCGCGTGCTTGCTGATTTGTCTCAGGGGCGCACGCCCCGCCAGATCAGCGGGCGCCTGAGCATGGAGGCAGGTGGCACAGTGGCTCCTATGGACAATTCTCCGCACGCCCAGGGCCATACGATCAGCCACGAGGCGATTGACACGTGGATCTACGCCCACCTCAACAAGACGCTGATCGAGCATGGCATTTGCCTGCCATCGCGCAGGTGGATGCGCAAGAAACCCCCTGCAGGGGAGCGCAAACCACCCATTGTGGCTCTTCATAGTTGAGTGTGGGTGAGCGGGTGTTGGTCGGGGGGTGCGGGTAGAGGTCGAGGTCCTTGATAATGAGCGGATTTCCTGCTTCGCGAGCGTGAAGGATCTCGGTCGGTGTCTCCCCCCACCTGTTGCTACTCCGCTTCGCTTGAATGTTGTCATCGATGTGAGCATCTAGCCGGTCTGGAGGGCTTCCACGTGATGGGTACAGCTCGCAGCCAGAATGCTCCGCGCTCGATGTCGAGTCGCGCAACCAGATGGTGGGTGTGGGGCAATTTCTCGAGGGCACGGGCGTGTGGCGGTGGAGGTGATCGACGCGCCTTGGGCTGGGATACCGATGGCGGGATTCTGGGGTGGTTACAACGCGCGTTGTACCCTGCGCACCAGTTCGAGGCGCTGCTTGGGCGTGTCCGAGGTCAGTGTTGCGCGGGGACGAGCGTGATGCC
>NZ_JAPWAG010000053.1:0-2327 GCF_041432775.1 Pauljensenia sp. 20925_1_34
TTAAATCTTCCTTACTATATTCCATTGTTACCCTCCATAACTTCTGATTGTTGCCGTCTTGACGATTATGTATCTTTACATTACCTTCTGAAACATATGGCGCACCTTGTCCAGGCGGCTGTTTGGACGGCGGGGCTGGATGACCGGCTGACCGACAGCGGCCTGATATCCTTTCAGCTCTGTAAGGCATACGCTCCGCCCGTTGGTGTAAAAGGCCAGATCAGTACGGTATGCCTGTATACAGCGGGCGGGAATCTCGCCAGTAAAGACAACTTCATCCTTTTTTACCTGGGCCGTTTCGATGGTGGCACAGTATTTCGGTGCATCATGATAAGCCCTGGAAAGGTATTCCTGGGGCGCATAGAGGATGAAGGAGAGATAAGGTTCCAGCAGCTGCGTCCCCGATTCCTTCAATGCCTGTTCCAATACAATCGGGGCCAATGAGCGGAAGTCCGCCGGCGTGCTGACCGGACTGTAATAAAGCCCGTATTCAAAGCAAATCTTACAGTCCGTTACGTTCCAGCCGAACAAGCCCTGCTCCAGCCCGTAACGGATACCATCCCTGACAGCGTTTTGAAAACTCTGGTTCAAGTATCCCAGCGAAACCCGGCTCTCGTATTGTACACCGGAGCCAAGCGAGAGTGGTGTAACAGACAGTCCTATGGATGCCCAAAACGGGTTGGGCGGCACCTCGATATGGATGGTGTGGCTGGCTGCTTTGAGCGGCCGCTCCATATAAATGACGGAGGGTTCCTTTACCACTGTTTCAAGCTTGTATTTTTCCGACAGCAAAGCGGAAACAACCTCCAACTGCACCCGGCCCAAAAAAGAAAGAATGATCTCATGGGTGATGGAATCCACTTCGCAACGCAAAAGCGGGTCAGTATCCGCAAGTTGCGTAAGAGCGTCCAGCAGCCGTTCTCTTTGCGCTGCCGTTTTCGGCGCAATCGTCGTCCGCAGCATGGGGAGGGGGTCCTCGCGCCACCTTTTACGAGGGAGCCGGGTTTGGTCCCCTAATACATCGTTTAACCTCACACTGTCGCTGGGAAGGATAACAATTTCACCCTGATAAGCGGTGTCTGTCCGAACAATTTCCCCTTTGGATGGAATACGCATCTCTGTGATTTTCAGCTTTTCTCTCCCGGCCAGGGCCACCGTATCCCGCAGGCGCAGCGTTCCGCTGTATAACCGTAGATAGACACGCCGCTGGCCGCAATCGGTGTACTCAACCTTGAAAACGCTGCCGCATAGGGCGGCGCCCCCCTGTTCCCCAATCGGTTGGAACAGCCCTGTCACCGCATCCATCAACGGTTGAATGCCAAGGCCATTTTTGGCGCTGCCATGATAGACTGGGAACAGGGAGGCGTCTTGAACCCGCTGCTGTTCCTCCCGCGCAAGTTTTTCCCGGCTGATTGGTTCTCCTGCGATATACTTTTCCAATAATTCATCGTTATTTTCGATGACCGCATCCCATGCTTCTATGTCGGTATTTTCCTCCAGGACTATTTCCGGGGACAGCGACACCGTCTGCTTGATGATAATATCGGCGGAGAGCTTATCCCGAACAGACTGAACCACGCTCTGCAAATCAACGCCAGCCTGGTCGATCTTGTTGATAAAGATAACGGTGGGAATGTTCATTTTCCGCAGGGCATGGAACAGAATACGGGTCTGGGCCTGCACGCCATCTTTAGCGGAGATCACCAAGATGGCCCCATCTAAAACAGCCAAAGAGCGGTACACCTCCGCCAAAAAATCCATGTGGCCGGGCGTATCCACAATGTTAACTTTACATCTGTGCCACTGGAAGGAAGTGACTGCCGCTTGAATGGTAATCCCACGCTGCCGCTCCAAAAACATGGTGTCCGTCCTCGTTGTCCCTTTTTCGACGCTCCCCGGTTCTGAAATGGCTCCGCTGGCATATAGCAGGCTCTCCGTCAAGGTCGTCTTTCCAGCGTCTACATGGGCAAGAATTCCAATATTGATTATTTTCATGTGATTGTCCTCCCTTTACAGCCCCAAAGGGCATAAAAATCCCCAGCAGTAAAATACTTTTACCACTGGGGATTATAAGTTGCGGACATACACATATACAGCATACACCTGTTTGTGATTGCTGTTTTTGGGGATATGTCAAAATTGATAAGGCAAAAGTATTCTTAAATTGGGTACAAAAAACTAAGCCCCTACAAAAGGAGCTATCATAATCCTTTGTTCCCACTATTTGATTATAGTTTTATTTAAGAATACCTTGCCGCATATTTTTTACTCCTTTTCTGGATTAAATCATTGTATCACATCAGTTTTAGGAAAGCAAGTACCTAAAA
>NZ_JAPWAG010000054.1:0-2204 GCF_041432775.1 Pauljensenia sp. 20925_1_34
CCTGCAAGCCGCATCTGATGACCCCGCCCGCTTCGCAGGCGTGCAGGTGCTGGGGGTTGACGAGAGCCATGTGGCATCACCAGGACCGACGCCGACGAGGGCCCCGTGAGCTCACCGGCATCGTGGACCTGACACGAGGGAAGGAACATCCCACGGCAAGGTTGTTGGACCTGGTCCCAGGCAGGTCTGGCACCGTGTACAAGAACTGGCTAGAAGAGCGCGGAGAAGACTTCCGTGCGGGGGTGCGAATCGCGACGCTGGACCCCTTCCAGGGACAGCAAGAACGCCATCGACGATCAACTCCAAGACGCCACCAGCGTCCTGGACGCCTTCCACATCGTCAAGCTCGCTGGCGACGCTCTCGATGAGGTGCGTCGCCGCGTCCAGCAAGACACGACCGGTCACCGTGGACGCAAGGGGGATCCCCTCTATCAAATCCGCAATCTTTTGCGCGCCTCGCGCCACAGGCTCACCCCACGCCAACAAGAACGCCTCCGTGAGGCCTTCGTGGCAGATGAGGCGCATATCAGTGTCGAAGTCGCCTACCGCTGCGCCCAGCAAGTCCGAGACGTCTTCCATCAAGACACACCCGCCCAAGGCCGACGCCTGGCCGCCCATCTCATCGAGAGCCTACCAGCCTGTCCCATCCCCGAAATCGCACGCCTGGGCCGGACCCTACGCAAGTGGAAGGACGCATTCTTGGCCTACTTCGACACCGACGGAGCCAGCAACGGGCCAACAGAAGCCATCAACGGAATCATCGAACTGGGCAGACGCACCGCCAGAGGCTACCGCAACCCCACCAACTACAGACTCCGAATGCTCCTCATCGCAGGAGGCCTAGACGCTTCCACCCACACTCAACTATGAAGAGCCAGTTTGGAGGTTTCCTAGCTCTTCATAATTGGGGGTCTTATTGAGGTTCCAATCCAGCGGTTTCGAGGAGTGCTTGGGTGATGTAGTTGGTGAGGTTTCGCAAGCCCTGGGGCGGAGCCGCGTAGGTGTTCGAGGCGTCAGTTGATGACTTCGGTAGGGCCATTACTGGTGTGGGGGTGGTCGAAGTAGGCCAGGATGTCCCTGGATCGGGGGCGTGTTTAATTGTCTGTGTATCCGTCTTTTGTTTGAAAGGATTGATGCATGATGAATGATGATGATGTTGTTGTGGCTCGCGCTAGTGGGCGTGAGGCCGTGGAGGAGCTTCGCAGCTCTGGTGCGTTGGATGCGTTGTTTGAGCGTCTTGATGCTGGCGAGATCGAGATGACGGGCAGCCAGGTGGGGTTAGGCTTGTGTTGTTGACACTTCGTTAAGCGGGTGTGTGTGCCTGCGGAGAGTGAGGTGCCTGTTATGGGAACTCGTCGTCGTTTTACACCGGAGTATCGTCGTGATGTTGCGTGCCTGGTGTTGGATACAGGGTCTTCGATCGCGTCTGTGGCCCGGGATTTAGGGCTGGGTGAATCGGTGGTGGGCCGGTGGGTCAAACTCGAGCGCGAGCGGCGCCAGGCCGCCGAACAAGGGCGCCCTGATCCACGCGAGATGGAAGCTGAGATCACGGCATTGCGCCGGAGGGTGCGCCAGCTGGAGAAGGAGAACGAGTTCTTGGGAAAAGCCAGCGCCTTCTTCGCCTCCGTGCACCAAAACACCAGCGCTGTGAGCTGATGGATGCGCACAAGGGCTTCCTACTCGATTACCTTGATGGCCAACGTTCTAGGGGTCACGCGCGCGGGCTATTACGCGTGGAAAAACCGTGCACCCCAGCGGGGCAAGCGCGCATCGGCGCGTCGGCGTTTGGATGAGGCGGTGGCCTGGGAACACGAGGTCTCGGGCGGCACCTATGGGCCTCCATGTGTCCGCCATGCTCTGGCGCGCGCGGGTGTGGATGTGGGTGTGCGTGCGGTCGCCGCGTCGATGCGCCGCCAAGGCCTGACAGGCCTGAACACGCACCCACGCCCGTCCAGGCGCGGCGGGCGGGGCCCTGTGGCCCATGAGGACCACTGCGCCCGCCAGTGGGATCAAGGTGCCCTGGACCGGGTGTGGATCACGGACTTTACCTACCTGCGCTGCGCCCAAGGCTGGGTCTACCTGTGCGCCGTGCGCGATGCGCACTCGCGTAGAGTCCTGGGATACGCCATGGGTGAGCAGCAAAGCACCGACCTGGTCATCACCGCGCTCGACATGGCCGCCACCACCCGTGGTGCCTTCCCCGC
>NZ_JAPWAG010000055.1:0-2181 GCF_041432775.1 Pauljensenia sp. 20925_1_34
CGGATTAATGGATCCGCAGAATACCGGGAAAAATGACTGATGAATGGTCATAAATTGGGGCCCACGACATACTATTACGGCCGCACAGCGCTATCGCAATCGCGTGCAGTCACCGGTCAGCAGGTTTGAGAACGCACCCCCAAACCCACTTCTGCAGGAGTATATTCGCCGCTGAGCTGCGAAAAGTGACGAACGTGACTGAGCGTTGAGCGCAGGCGAATACCTTCGACCCCATCCTCGATTTCAAGTTGGACGGAGCGGCTCGACTAACGAGGCAGGCCGCACGCACGGCACACCGCGTTGCCGACCTCCAGCGCCGGCCCACTGTGGCAACAGGCGCATACCTCCATCCTCATGCGCCCGACGATTCAAGCTTCCGCAACCCGACTGCATCGCATCATCCGTCGATATAGGCATCACTAGATGCGCACAGATCGATCGCAACGTCCACAGGTGCATCCGCATCGTGACCACCCGGCCCGGCCACTTGAGATGCGACGGCTCGGAGCACCCACCAGACTGGCGCGCTTATGTGGCTGTCAATGGCCACGTGCGCGTTTTGCTTCCGACGCCGACTCTTGTGCCCCTTATTGCGCAGCGCGTTGCGAACACAGCGGCGAGTAGCTCGCGCGTCACACATATGAACGAGCACGGGACAGAAGCAGGCACGGCTCGAGCAACCGCCCGCCCCACGATCGAGGTGCGACCGCTGGGACTAGATACGTCAGGCCCCGGGGTGTCATGCGATATGGCGCGCAACGATGGTCGAGAAGGCACCTGCTCAACGACTCAAGCGGATCTCGCAGCTGACCTCCCCTCTGCGTGCGCCCGTGGTCGTCGAACTCAGCCGGCAGTTGTTAGTGTCGGCGCGCCGAGATCCGTGGGCTCAGCACCTGCATTGAAGCGCACGCCTACATCGCAGTTGAGACGCCGGTTTCGATAGACCGAGGACGTGTCTTCCACGAGTACCTCGCGCCCGAGCAGCTACCGCCCGTCTAGCCGCGGGCGTCGCAACGACCAAAAGCCCGAAGATAGCCCAATACCGGAGCGCTCGATGTTGATCGGCGATTCAGCTGTCAGGACGAGCCAACGGACCGCTCTCGGGCCAACTCGCCACAGCTAGCCGGCTTCCAAGTGCCTGAACCGTTTGGCGCTGCTGGTTGGCGCCCGGGTCGTCAGTCCTCCTCGAGCGGGCTCGATCCGTGCGCCGACGCAATGCTCGATGAAGCACGCCACCACTGCCGTAGTGGAGGCACAGACACGTCATGATGGCGAGCCACGACGGACCCCCATGCTCAAGCAAGCACATCGCGACGCACAAGTCGATCGTCGGCACTAACGAGCGGTCGCAGAGTGACAGACGGACCGCCCGGCGTCGAGCGCGACGATTGTGTGCGCGGGTGTGCCCGCGTACACCAAGGCGGCTGCCGTGCTGTACCTGAACGAACCGGGGTCAGTCCGGCGATCCCCCTCTTGCAACACAGGCGTGACGCCACCGAGGCACGATGAGCAAGAAGACGCCGCTGTGGTAGCCGTCTGGGTTGTGGGCGCGGGCCTTGTAGCATCCTTCATCCGACCCGCGGCGGGCATTCCATCCGCGGTGTGGTTATCAGCCCGCGTCGTTGGTGTCTTCGTGCCTGGGTTGTACCCTGGGCCTCGTTAGCGACCCGGGATTGCGCGTGTCGTAGGCGTCTTCGAGCCGCTGGGGGTTTCTTGCTGAGGGTTGTGCGTGGTGCCTTTGAAGCCCTTTGCGATGCCTTATGTTGTGGTTCCTCAGGGATGTCGCATGCAATTCCCTCGCATGTATGTCGAGGTTTGAAATGGGGTCGTTGGGATTGCAACGTTCGTGGGGGTGCCACGGAAAGTTCGGTCGCCCGAATTGCATGCGACTTGTGGGTCGTGAGGCCGTGGATCGAACTGCTGTGTTCGTTTGTCGGCCCAAGGATGCTGCCAACCATACCTGGGGTGCGTCAGGCTTGTGCGCGTCAGGTTTGCTGTATTGCTGGACGAGGCCGTGGTGGCTCGTGTGGGTAACCAGCACCGGTGCAGCGTGCGCATGGTGTCTGACTGGGGGTGGCGTTGTTGGCTAGGTTGTGGCCGCAAGTCCCCGGCCATGATGGGGCTTTGGTATGTCAGTTGGTTGGTGGTGTGGGTGTGAAACGAGAGGGACGGCACGCTTGT
>NZ_JAPWAG010000056.1:0-1884 GCF_041432775.1 Pauljensenia sp. 20925_1_34
TTTGGGCCACCCTCACAACCGAGTACTACTACCGGCGCGCCTTCACCACCCGCGACCAGGTCTACACCGGGGTCGCCACCTGGATCGAAGACTTCTACAACCACCGCCGCATCCACACCAGCCTCGGCGGCAAATCCCCCATCGAATACGAACTACACCAAGCGGCCTGGACAACAGCCGCATAGACAAACCGTCAACAACGTGCGCACAGGCCCAGGGGTGCACAATCAGGCAACACAAAACCCCCAACCCAAAGGGAAGGGGGTTTGCAGGACGTGACTTCAGCGTGCCGCCCACAAGTGGACTATTACAAGGCTCTGTTTCGTCAGGTTTCGCGGTCACCAACCACCCGAAAGTGGAAGGCCCATTTCAGCCCTTGTCCTAGTGTCCAGGATAGCTGCTGTGGCGCGCGAAGGTCAAGAGAGTGTAGCTAGGATCGGGGCACGCCTGAGTTGGACCGGTTGGTAATAAGTTGAGCTTAGGCTGGTGTATAATGGTAGGAGTCGCCACAGGAGACCCCTCATGTCTGAGATTTTTGATTTTGAAGACCGTTGGCCAGAACTCTTCGACCGCCTCGACGCGCGTGAACGCAACTCCGTGCGGCAAGCCCTCGCAGCAGCATGGCACGAAGGCTTTGAACCCACCCGTGAGCACGTGGAAAACCTGACAGACTATTCACTCGGGCTGATTGATCTCAGCGAGTACCAGCGCCGCTCAAGGGAGTTGGTCAAGCGCCTCATGCAGAACACAAACAACAAGCCCACGTCGCTATGATGTACGACACCTGGCAATCCTACTTCTACCCAGAAACGTACAACCCTGCGACGGGGCAGGGGACGCTGCGCAACCTCTTTGGGGAGCGTGATGCCGTTGCGTCGAGTCTACTCGAATACGCGTATACTCTGTCGCGTGCGCGCAACTTGACATACGAGATTGTTGATGTGGAACGCACGTTTGATGCGGAGCATCTTCGTACTATTCATCGCTACCTGTTCCAGGATGTCTTTGAGTGGGCTGGCCACTACCGCAGCGTGAACATGTCAAAAAACATGTCATCGTTTGCTGACGTTCATTCCGGTGAGGTCGACCAATACCTCGATGACGTACACCGTCTAGTGAACCAAACGAGCTGGGCAGAGCTCAACCTGGACGATTGTGCGCGCGCATCCGCTGAAGTCTTCGCATACCTCAACCAAGCCCACCCCTTCCGAGAAGGCAACGGCCGCGCCTCGAAAGTATTTATGGAGCACGTGGCCGAGCAGTCACAGTTCACCTTCGACTTCGCGCGCGTCAGCCCACACGTCTGGAACCAAGCAAGCATGCTCTCAGGACCCGATCTCGGGACCTACGAACCTGTACCCGATTCGCTCATCCCCATCTTCCGCCACATCGCGCAGCCACGCACTGGTGGCCCGCGCGCCACCCCAAGCACCCCAGATGCTACTACCACCCAACTCATACGTAACAAGAGTGCACGGCTCGAACAGATGATGAACACGCGTCAACAAAGATAATCACCGCGCCCCGCTCCTACACGCCCCCCGCAGCTTCCACGCGATGACTCCCCTCAACGCCGAGGTCCCTCCATCCACTAATGCGCTAGCACCCTAGCCTACTTGTCAGCCAGTGTGCTAGGTGACTAGTGCACTAGTTAGCCAGGGGGTGCACAATCGGGCAACACAAAACCCCCAACCCAAAGGGAAGGGGGTTTGCAGGACGTGGTATCAGTCTGCCGCCGCGAAGGCTATTAGTCCTTGGGCACTTGATCACCGGGTTTCGCGGTCATCATCTAACAGCTCGCGCTGCCAAGTATCCGTTTCAGCCCTTGTCCTGGTGTCCAGGATAGCTGCTGTGGTGCGCGAAGGTCAAGAGAGTGCGCCTAGG
>NZ_JAPWAG010000057.1:0-1584 GCF_041432775.1 Pauljensenia sp. 20925_1_34
GACCAGGCCAACTGCCTGTACAACATCGCCACCACACTACGTGATCTGGGCGAACAAGCCGAGGCCGAACCCTACTACCACCAGGCACTCACCCTCTACCAAGACATCCCCAACACCGAGGAACAACAAGCCAACTGCCTGTACATCCTCGCCACCACACTGGATAAGCTGGGCCAACTAGCCGACGCCGAACCCTACTACCACCAGGCACTCACCCTCTACCAAAGCATCCCCAACACACAACGCGACCAGGCCAACTGCCTGCTCAACCTCGCCACCACACTGAGCAAGCTTGACAAACTAGCGCAGGCCGAATCCTACTACCGCCAAGCACTCACCCTCTACCAAGACATCCCCAACACCGAGAAGAACCAGGCCGCCTGCCTGCTCAACCTCGCCACCACACTACTCCTGCTGGGCAAACCAGCCGACGCCGAACCCTACTACCACCAAGCACTCACCCTCTACCAAACACTCCCCGGAACAGAACACAACCAGGCCACCTGCCTACACAACCTCGCCAACACACTACGTGAGCTGGGCAAACCAGCCGACGCCGAACCCTACTACCACCAAGCACTCACCCTCTACCAAGACATCCCCAACACACAACGCGACCAGGCCAGCTGCCTACACAACCTCGCTCTGACCTTGAGCAACCTGGGTAGGAGTGTTGAGACTGAGCCGTTATACCGTCAAGCAATCCACCTCTGCGAGGGCACCAGCGGGACCGAACAGATACACGCCTCCTGCCTCCAACACCTGGCCTCCGTCGTCACCTCAAAAGGTGAGGGACACCTACGCGAAGCCCTAGAATTATACGACCACGCACGCGCCCTGTACGAAAAGGTCGCTGACAGCGACGCCGACCAAGCACACTGCCTGACCCAACAAGCCGACATCACCACACACCTGGGGCACCTACCCGACGCCGAAGCACTCTACCACCAAGCCCTCGCCCTGTACGAACACATCGACGCACCCATCAAACACGCCACCTGCCTCCAACACCTAGCCACCTGCCTAGCCCACACGCCCAACCGCACCACCGACACCCTCAAAACCCTAGACAACGCACTCGACATCCTCACTCACACCAACACATCCGAAACAGCACCCCAACGCCTCGACATCCTCTTCTCCCTCACCCACACCCACCTAATCAATGGTGACCACTTCCTCGCACAGGTTCACGCACGCGCAGCACTCGACCTCTCCCACCACCCCACCGTCAGCCAAGCCGACGCACACCACGCCCACTTCACCTACGCCGCCGTCCTACAGACACAAGCCGATACAACCACCAGTACCAAGCACAAGAAAGACCTCCTCACCCAAGCACTCAACCACGCCCTCCCCACAGCCCTCTTCGACGACGAATACCGCTACCAACTCACCTCCCCCACCAAACGACGCGCCTGGATCACCAACCGCGCCCAACCCACCATGAACCAAGCCCTCGCCATCGCCGCTGATCTCGGCGACGCACCCCTCGTGGCCGAACTGGTTGCCAAATGGCGCATGGTCGGCTCCCTCGCCACCACGCCCGCAGCACGCAACAGCGAAGATCCCCTACTCACATTG
>NZ_JAPWAG010000058.1:0-1384 GCF_041432775.1 Pauljensenia sp. 20925_1_34
CGCAACAGCGAAGATCCCCTACTCACATTGGTGCCCAACTCCACCCCAGAACCAGACGAAACCCTCACCCGCACCCCCGGCCCCAACCTCATCCTCCCCCACCCACGCACCACACCCCTCTACCAGCACCCCACAATCGCAGACCGCCCCCGCGCCCACTACCGCTAGCCCCACAGCAAGAAAGAGCAACACCCATGCCCACCCACGACGACGCACAGCAGATATTCCAACAAGGCATACACGCCATACAGCGGGGCTACTATCTTCAGGCGACCACGCTATTCGAGCGCGCCCTAGAGCTCTACCAAACACTCCCCGGAACCGAACATGAACAGGCCAACTGCCTGGGCCTCCTCGCCAACACACTGGGCGAACTAGGCAAGCCAGCCCAAGCCGAGCCCTACTACCGCCAAGCACTCACCCTAGTCCAAACACTCCCCGGAACCGAACACAACCAGGCCGCCTGCCTGAACAACCTCGCCACCACACTGCGCGAACAAGACAAGCCAGCCGATGCCGAACCCTACTACCACCAGGCACTCACCCTCTACCAAGACATCCCCGGAACAGAACGCGACCAGGCCAACTGCCTGTACAACCTCGCCAAAACACTACGTGAGCTGGGCGAACCAGTCCAGGCCGAACCCTACTACCGCCAAGCACTCACCCTCTACCAAACACTCCCCAACACACAACGCGACCAGGCCAACTGCCTAGGCAACCTCGCCACCACACTACTCCTGCTGGGCAAACCAGCCGAGGCCGAACCCTACTACCACCAGGCACTCACCCTCTACCAAACACTCCCCGGAACAGAACACAACCAGGCCACCTGCCTACACAACCTCGCCACCATCCTGGCCACGCGGGGCAAACTTGCCGACGCCGAATCCCACTACCGCCAAGCACTCACCCTCTACCAAGACATCCCCAACACCGAGGAGAACCAGGCCACCTGCCTGCATCTCCTCACCACCATCCTGGCCACGCGGGGCAAACTAGCCGAGGCCGAACCCTACTACCACCAGGCACTCACCCTCTACCAGACAATCCCTGGTACCGAGCATGAACAGGCCAAATGCCTGAACAAGCTCGCCAACACACTGCGCGATCTCAACAAACTAGTCGAAGCCAAAACCTGCTACCGCCAGGCACTCACCCTGTTCCAAACACTCCCTGGTACCCAACGCAACCAGGCCGACTGCCTACACAACCTCGCCACCACACTGTACGAACTAGACAAACCAGCCGATGCCGAGCCCCTCTACCGCCAAGCACTCACCCTCTACCAAACGATCCCCGGAACCGAACGCAACCAGGCCGACTGCCTGTTCAACCTCGCCACCACACTGTTCGAACTAGACAAACCAGCCGATGCCGAGCC
>NZ_JAPWAG010000059.1:0-1358 GCF_041432775.1 Pauljensenia sp. 20925_1_34
GCCGGTTTCGAGGAGGCAGCGGGTGATGTAGTGGGTGAGGTTACGGAACCCGAGGGCGGAGCCGCGTAGGTGTTCGAGGCGTCCGTTGATGGCTTCGGTAGGGCCATTGGAGGTGTGGGGGTGGTCGAAGTAAGCCAGGATGTCCCCGGCTCGGCGTTTGAGTGTCCTGCCCAGCGTGATGAGCTCGGTCAGACCCCTCGGTACACGCGTGGAGGTCAGGGTGTTGATTTCGGCTTCCATCAGGGCCTTACCCGCGTCCGTGTCGGGCGCGCGGTAGGCGTCGATGATGTTCTGGTAGGCGCTCCAAGTGACCTCGAGCGCGACGTGCTCCTCACCGGAAAACAGGTTGAGTAGTTGGTGCTGCTGGCGTGGCGTGAGCAGGCATGAGCGGGTGTGTAACATCCTGCGGGCCTTGTACAGGGGGTCGGTGGCACGCCCGCGCCGGTGGTGGAGTTCTTGCTGAATGCGTCTGCGACACTCATCCAAGGCGTTGCCAGCCAGGTGCACGACGTGGAAGGGGTCCATGACCGCCCTCGCGCCGGGGAGTTCTTCAGTGGCTGCGCTTTTGAACCCGGTGAATCCATCCATCGCGACGATCTCGATGCGGCTTCGCCACGTGTCGGGGCGGGAGGCCAGCCAGGTTTTGAAGACCTGCTTGGAGCGACCCGGGACCATGTCCAAGAGTCGGGAGGGGCCGCTGCGTTCTCGGATGGGTGTCAAGTCCAAGATAACGGTGACGTATTTGTCTCCGTAGGGGGTGTGGCGCCACACGTGTTCATCCACCCCGATGACACGCACGCCATCGAACCGAGTTGGATCATTGATCAGTAGACGCTGGCCTTCACCCAGGACAGCGGTGTTGGCGGTATTCCAGGACACACCGAGGGCCTGGGAGATACGCGCCACCGTCAAATGATGAACGACCAGCCCAGTGAGCGCCCAGCGCACCGCCGCACGCGAGAGCTTGGCGCGCGGATCGGCCGCTTGGCTCATATCTTGACGCCACACATGGGCGCACTCCTGGCACCGGTAGCGGCGCACGCTCACGTGCAAGATCGTGGGGCGCCACCCGTAAGGCTCGTGCGCCAAGCGCCTGATCACCGTGTCACGCGACTCGCCCTGGCATCCGCAGCGTCGACACCACCGGTCCTCACCAGCAATCCGGCAAGCCAACACTGCATGGTCTGGCCACATGCGCTGGCCCGTCACTTCCAGGCCCAGGTCATCCAGGCGCGTGAACGCGCTCAGGTCAGGGCGATCAAAGATAGTATTGGCCATGTCGAGGTCTTTCAGATGGACGGTGTAGCAATCTCCATCATCGGAAGACCTCGACCCCTACCCGGCCACGACACGCCCAA
>NZ_JAPWAG010000060.1:0-1270 GCF_041432775.1 Pauljensenia sp. 20925_1_34
GTGTTACCAACTTTCGTGACGTGACGGGCGGTGTGTACAAGGCCCGAGAACGTATTCACCGCAGCGTTGCTGATCTGCGATTACTAGCGACTCCACCTTCATGGGGTCGAGTTGCAGACCCCAATCCGAACTGAGACTGGCTTTAAGGGATTCGCTCCACCTCACGATATCGCAACCCTCTGTACCAACCATTGTAGCATGCGTGAAGCCCAAGACATAAGGGGCATGATGATTTGACGTCATCCCCACCTTCCTCCGAGTTAACCCCGGCAGTCCCCCACGAGTCCCCACCATCACGTGCTGGCAACATAGGGCAAGGGTTGCGCTCGTTGCGGGACTTAACCCAACATCTCACGACACGAGCTGACGACAACCATGCACCACCTGCACACGACCAACTAAATGCCACCACATCTCTGCAGTGCCGCCGTGCATGTCAAGCCTTGGTAAGGTTCTTCGCGTTGCATCGAATTAATCCGCATGCTCCGCCGCTTGTGCGGGCCCCCGTCAATTCCTTTGAGTTTTAGCCTTGCGGCCGTACTCCCCAGGCGGGGCACTTAAAGCGTTAGCTACGGCGCAGAAACCACGGGTGGCCCCCACACCTAGTGCCCAACGTTTACAGCGTGGACTACCAGGGTATCTAATCCTGTTCGCTCCCCACGCTTTCGCTCCTCAGCGTCAGTAACGGCCCAGAGACCCGCCTTCGCCACCGGTGTTCTTCCTGATATCTGCGCATTCCACCGCTACACCAGGAGTTCCAGTCTCCCCTACCGCACTCAAGTCAGCCCGTACCCACCGCACGCCCCCAGTTAAGCCAGAGGATTTCACGGCAGACGCGACCAACCGCCTACAAGCCCTTTACGCCCAATAATTCCGGACAACGCTCGCGCCCTACGTATTACCGCGGCTGCTGGCACGTAGTTAGCCGGCGCTTCTTTACCCACTACCCTCACCACAACCCAAAGCTGCGGCTTGACCATGAGCGAAAGAGGTTTACAACCCGAAGGCCTCCATCCCTCACGCGGCGTCGCTGCATCAGGCTTCCGCCCATTGTGCAATATTCCCCACTGCTGCCTCCCGTAGGAGTCTGGGCCGTATCTCAGTCCCAATGTGACCGGTCACCCTCTCAGGCCGGCTACCCGTCAAAGCCTTGGTAGGCCATCACCCCACCAACAAGCTGATAGGCCGCGAGCCCATCCCCCACCAGAAAAAACCCTTTCCACCAACCCCCATGCGAAGGCAAGTGAATATCCAGTATTAGCACCCGTTT
>NZ_JAPWAG010000061.1:0-1173 GCF_041432775.1 Pauljensenia sp. 20925_1_34
GCTGAGGTTTCGCGTTCGACTTCGCGTTGGTCGCGCCATGGACCTGTGTAGCCCGGACGTGCTGTGTTGTAGATGAGTTCAGCTTTGTACAAGGAGTTCAACGCTTCGGCTAGGGCGTTGTCGTAGGAGTCGCCGGTGGATCCTACTGAGGCTATGGCCTTGCATTGGGCTAGTGCCTGTCCGTAGCGCACATCGCGGTATTGCACGCCCCGATCGGAGTGGTGCACAAGCCCTCGAGTGTCTATGTTTTCGCGGCGTCGCTGGCAGATCGCCATGTTCAATGCGTCCAGGGCCAGGTCAGTACGCAGCGAGGACGCGACTTTCCACCCCAGGATTTTACGAGAGCACACGTCGGTAACGAAAGCGACGTAGACCCAGCCAGCCTGGGTTGGCACGTAGGTGATGTCTGCGACCCACAACTCGTTGAGGTCATGTGCCCCGAAATGCCGATTGACCAGGTCCAAGGGGCATGCATGGCGCGGTGCTGAGGCCGTGACATGGCGGGTCCGGCGCCGACTCACGCCACGAATGCCCATACGCCGCATCAAGCGCTCAACCGTGCAGCGCGCCACGTGCCCCACGCCCAACTCGTGAGTGTTGAGGAAGGCGTGCATTTTGCGCACCCCGAACACGCAGTAGTTCTCCTCCCACACGCGTCTGATCACGTCTGTGAGCGCCTCGTCGCGCGCACTGCGCGCCGACAAGGGGCGCGCCCGAGCGGCGTAATAGGCACTGGGAGCAACCCGCACCCCATACTGGGTTAAAGCAGTGCAGATCGGCTCGACTCCCCACCGATGCCGGTTGGCCTCGATGAAATCGTAGACTAGCGTCCGAGGCGGTCGAGCTCCGCCCCGAAAAAAGCTGACGCCGCCTTCAAGATCTCATTGGCTCGGCGCAGTTCACGGTTTTCAGCTTCCAGCGCCCGGATGCGGGCCTCTTGATCACTGATCTCGCCGCGCTCATTGCGCCCGCCCTGCTCCACGGCACGCACCCACGTACGCAGCGCCTCAGGATTGACCCCCAACTGGCCGCCAATGCGCTTAATAGCACCCCTACGCCGCTCGGGATCAGCACGAGCCTCCAACGCCATACGCGTCGCACGCTCACGCAACTCCATCGAATACTTACGCTGACCAGACATCCCAAACCTCCAATCCGGCCTAAGACACTCTC
>NZ_JAPWAG010000062.1:0-1154 GCF_041432775.1 Pauljensenia sp. 20925_1_34
GGTTGGGGGGTCGCAGAGAATAGGGAGAAGCGACTGTTTATCAAAAACACAGGTGCGTGCGAAGCCGTAAGGCGATGTATACGCACTGACGCCTGCCCGGTGCTGGAAGGTTAAGAGGAACCGTCAACACCCCCCGGGGTGTGAAGCGGTGAATTTAAGCCCCAGTAAACGGCGGTGGTAACTATAACCATCCTAAGGTAGCGAAATTCCTTGTCGGGTAAGTTCCGACCTGCACGAATGGCGTAACGACTTCTCCGCTGTCTCAACCGTGAACTCGGTGAAATTGCAGTACGAGTAAAGATGCTCGTTTCGCGCAGAAGGACGGAAAGACCCCGGGACCTTTACTATAGCTTGGTATTGGTGTTCGCTTGGACTTGTGTAGGATAGGTGGGAGACTGTGAAGCTGCCGCGCCAGCGGTGGTGGAGTCGTCGTTGAAATACCATTCTGGTTCAAGCGGTCACCTTAACCTTGGCCCGTGATCCGGGTTGGGGACAGTGCCTGGTGGGTAGTTTAACTGGGGCGGTTGCCTCCTAAAATGTAACGGAGGCGCTCAAAGGTTCCCTCAGCCTGGTTGGTAATCAGGTGGCGAGTGCAAGTGTACAAGGGAGCTTGACTGTGAGACCGACGGGTCGAGCAGGTGCGAAAGCAGGAACTAGTGATCCGGCCATGGCACGTGGGTGCGTGGTCGCTCAACGGATAAAAGGTACCCCGGGGATAACAGGCTGATCTTGCCCAAGAGTCCATATCGACGGCATGGTTTGGCACCTCGATGTCGGCTCGTCGCATCCTGGGGCTGGAGTTGGTCCCAAGGGTTGGGCTGTTCGCCCATTAAAGCGGTACGCGAGCTGGGTTCAGAACGTCGTGAGACAGTTCGGTCCCTATCCTCTGTGCGCGCAGGAAATTTGAGAAGGGCCGTCCCCAGTACGAGAGGACCGGGATGGACGAACCTCTGGTGTGCCAGTTGTACCGCCAGGTGCATGGCTGGTTAGCTACGTTCGGAAGGGATAACCGCTGAAAGCATCTAAGCGGGAAGCCTGCTTCAAGATGAGGTTTCCACGCCCCTCAGTGGGGTGAGAGGCCCCCGCCAGACTAGCGGGTAGATAGGCCAGAGGTGGAAGCACCGCAAGGTGCTCGTGAGCCGACTGGTACTAAT
>NZ_JAPWAG010000063.1:0-1103 GCF_041432775.1 Pauljensenia sp. 20925_1_34
TCGTCATAGGTGACGGTGACAGTGCCCGTGTATGACTCGGCCATGCCGGGCGCTGGGTTCGGGACATACAGCCTCTCAATCGTGAAGGTCGTCGGAGAGTCAATGGTCACTCGAATGTCGTAGTACCTGACTTCGTGACTGAGGTCAACCTGCTTGACTCTCGGTGGGGCGTTCTTGGTCGCGTCGGGGCACAGATCGGATACGCTTCCCTGCGTGTCGATACACTGCGCGATGATCTCCGCGAGCTCGTACTCTATTTGCTTTTCCAAGACAATAGCATCGAAAGTGAAGGGCCTCACCGTCGTTGCGCCGGTACTCGACAGCTCAACGTTGAACAGAGACCGGACTGCGCGATACTCGTCATCTCGATAGAGCTGCTGAAGCTTGCCAGGCAACGAGCTCAGGCGCGCTTCGCTACTGAATGAGCGCGCGCCGATCTCATACATCCCCGGGTAGAGGGTCAACGTGAGGGCCCGTCCTTTGACCGGCCACTCCGCCACGGGGTTAAAGGAAGCGATGGTAGCACCGTTGAAGAGAACCTCGGTCGTGGCGGCGGGCAACTCGACCGTCACAGTCTGCGCCATGCTCGTAGCGATCATCCACGGCGCATCCAGGCTCTCACGGCGCGCCACCATCTCGATATGCTCAGGCGCTACCGTCCTGACGAAAGGGGTACTCGTAACATTAAAGGTCGCTGTGAGCCTGTCGGGCGAGAGCGTCCCCTCAGAGAGGCTGACCTGATAGACCCTTCGAGCTGCACCCCTCAAATCAGCACCCGCATCGGTGAGCATCCACTCCGGGTCCGTCGAATCGGCGAGGCCATCCAACGCCGCCGCCTCATCAACGTTTCCCTTTAGGATCGCATCACAGTAGGCATTCACCACGCTGGTCGCACCAGCCAGCGCCTGAGCATCCAGCTCCCGCTCAACCCGCTCAACGTGCGAGCGCCACGCCAACACCGAGGCGACCGCCCCAACAATGAGGACGAGAACCGCAACGCTCGTCAACCAGTACCGCTTTCGCGCAAAAAACACCGGCGGCGACACAGACCAACGCAGCCGAGCCCGCACCCAGCGAGCATAAAGACGGTGATACAGAGTCCG
>NZ_JAPWAG010000064.1:0-857 GCF_041432775.1 Pauljensenia sp. 20925_1_34
TTCACGGATTGACCTGTAGGTTTCCGGAAAGTATATGCTCCGGAAGCATATATCTAGCCCCCGACGGGAAATCCTCGGTGTGGCAGCCGTGATGTGCTATGCGCGGCGTGGTGTGGTGTCGCAATGTCGAAGAACCAACCACGCTGCCACTGCGGCGGTGAAATGAAACGCAACGGCACCACCAGCAAAGGCACCACCAGATGGCGCTGCAAACAATGCGGCGCCTCCAGCGTCAAACGTCGAAACGACATCACCAACGCGGCAGTGTTCACCCAGTTCATCGAGCATTGCACCACCGCAATATCACTCGACGACCTAGCCAAACGAAACGGTGTTAGCCGCGCCACCATGAAGCGGCGCTTCAAGTGGTGCTGGCTCGTTGATGTGCCTGACCCCACCGCCGGCCACCACAAGCGGATCTACGACCAGGTATTTCTCGATGGCACCTACACCGCCGGTGGCTGCCTGATCGTCGCGGCGACCATCGACCACGTGATCGCCTGGCACTGGTGCAAACACGAAACCACCCGCGACTACCAACTGCTGCTTGAACGCATCGAAGCCCCACTCATCGCCGTCATCGACGGCGGCCAAGGCGCATACAGCGCAATCAAAAAGTGCTGGCCGACTACGAAAATTCAACGCTGCCTCGTCCACGCCCAACGCGTGGTCCGCCGCTACACCACCACCAACCCACGCACCGATGCCGGGCGCACCATCTACCGACTTGCGCTGAAACTGACCCGGATCACCACACTGGATGAAGCCGCCGCGTGGGGTGTGCAACTGCACGAGTTTTCAACGATCTACCGGGAATGGATGAACGAGAAAACCATGATCAAAGACCCCAAAACAGG
>NZ_JAPWAG010000065.1:0-818 GCF_041432775.1 Pauljensenia sp. 20925_1_34
CCCTGGGAGAGAGGAACCAACGAAAACACCAACCGGCTCATCCGCCGCTACCTGCCCAAAGGAACCCCCATCACCAGCCACCAACCCTACCTCGACGCCATCGCCTACGAACTCAACAACTGCCCCAGAGCCACCCTCGGCTACCGCACCCCCACAGAAGCATTCAACGAACTCATTGCTACCACCCATTGACACCGCCTGCATTCGCACATGAACTCTTCTAATCTTTTACAAAAAATGGCCTTGGCAACCGTCAGCATCCAGTGGCAGAGCTTCTGGCCACAGGGGGAAGCTGGGCCATGCGCGCCACGACCTCCTCGCCCGATGCGCTTTCTGTTGGTTCGTCGACGACGGACACGCTGTGAATGTGTCTGACGATCCGGTGGCCTGCTGCGTCAACTTGGTGCATCGTGTGGGTGAGGAGGTCACGGGCGGTAGTTTGGATGAGATCTTCGGCGAGCTTTCCGCCATCGGCTTCGATCGGGTCCCACGCTCTGTGTCAGCTCACCACAATATACGTCGCCACCCGGAATCTCATCTACGTCGAGCTCAGCCAGACCGAAACTGACGAGGCCAAGTCGGGTTTCTCAGCTAAGAAGTGCTCCATGTCTCAACAGCCGAAGACAGACCCATCAGGTCCGCCTAAATCTCCAAACCTTTTGACGCAGGGCAGTACGTTTTGACGCTTTGGATCTCCATTAGCCGAGCAATCCTCTGGAAGGCCACTCATGCCCACTGACCGGCTGCCGTCAGGTGAGCCTCACCATGCTCTGCAATCAGACCCCAGACCCCGAACAACAACCAGGAACAGCGAAAAC
>NZ_JAPWAG010000066.1:0-790 GCF_041432775.1 Pauljensenia sp. 20925_1_34
CTAGACCCGAAGCGGGGTGATCTACCCATGGTCAGGTTGAAGCAGAGGTAAGACTGTGTGGAGGACCGAACCCACCAGGGTTGAAAACCTGGGGGATGAACTGTGGGTAGGGGTGAAAGGCCAATCAAACTCCGTGATAGCTGGTTCTCCCCGAAATGCATTTAGGTGCAGCGTTGCGTGGTCCCTGGTGGAGGTAGAGCTACTGGATGGCCGATGGGCCCTGTGGGTTACTGACGTCAGCCAAACTCCGAATGCCATTAGGTGTAGCGTGGCAGTGAGACTGCGGGGGATAAGCTTCGTAGTCGAGAGGGAAACAGCCCAGATCATCAGCTAAGGCCCCTAAGCGTACGCTAAGTGGGAAAGGATGTGGAGTCGCGGTGACAACCAGGAGGTTGGCTTAGAAGCAGCCATCCTTGAAAGAGTGCGTAATAGCTCACTGGTCAAGTGGTTCTGCGCCGACAATGTAGCGGGGCTCAAGCGTACCGCCGAAGCTGTGGCAACAACGCGTTTGTGCTGGCGCCAGGAACTGGAGTGCTGGTGTGTTGTTGGGTAGGGGAGCGTCCTGCACGAGGTGAAGCCTGGAGGTGACTTCTGGTGGATTGTGTGGGAGTGAGAATGCAGGCATGAGTAACGAATCTGCGGTGAGAATCCGCAGCGCCGATTGACTAAGGGTTCCAGGGCTAGGTTTATCCGCCCTGGGTTAGTCGGGTCCTAAGGCGAGGCCGACAGGCGTAGTCGATGGACAACCAGTTGATATTCTGGTACCGCGTTGTGACCGCCCATGCTGAAG
>NZ_JAPWAG010000067.1:0-643 GCF_041432775.1 Pauljensenia sp. 20925_1_34
AGGCAGCGTTGCACGCGCGTGGAGGGCCATAGGTGCGCGATAGCCGCCAAGGCGCCTGCAGCACCGTCGGTGGTGACCACATCGGCAGGAGCGAGGCGTTCAAGTAGGGCCGTGTAGGCCTGCGCGGATTCGTTGGCCGCCCACTGCCACTCCAGCACATGCTCGCGGTCTCGGGCGATCAGCAGCACCCATCCGCCTGACAGGTGCATGCCGTCAATGAAGATCTGATCGTGGACCTGCCCGGTGACGGGCGGGTGAGGTACCGGCACCTGCCAGCACCAACAGGTACGACGCCGGAAAGCGCGCGCTGAGCCTTCCTGTTCGTCTTGGGTGTGCCGAGACGTCGCCCACGCGATGAAGTCTGCCAGCTCATCGGCTTGTTCGTGTCGGCGCGCACGCCCTGATGGACATGTGGTTGACAGGGCGCACGAGGTGCATTTCCACCGTTGAGCGCCCGCCGCGGTGTGTCCATTCTTCTTCATCGGCACAGCGCACACCGGGCAACGCCGAGCACGATTCGATCGTGTTCTCACCCACTACACGATCACCCCAGAAAGTCAAGGAAGCTGCGCGATTAACCGCCCGAACCTAAATAACAGCGACTTTCGCCCGCAATCCCAACCTAAACACGGAACTTAAGCAC
>NZ_JAPWAG010000068.1:0-618 GCF_041432775.1 Pauljensenia sp. 20925_1_34
TCCTTCACCAAGAACCGCAACCATCACGAGAACCTGAAGAGCGCGGCGCCCCGCCCCCACGGACCCCTACAGAACGCATCCCCGCGCCCCTCCGGCGCTCGCCGCACCGGCGGTGGGATTTTGCAGCATTAGAAACTCCGCCTCGGCGTATCGCCGGCGTGTCACACCTCTAATGATGCAAATTCCCCCGATTGGCGGTGGTGAGGCCCCGACGTGAGGCGGTGCAGTCGCCAAACTGCAGACCCATTGGATGAAAACAGCCAAAAATGCGCCGTTTTGGCTGAATGGGTCTGCACTTTGGCGGAATTGGTGGGTGCACGTGCGTTGGTTGGTTGATACTGCGCCGTCGAGTCGCGTGCTCGCTGCGGTCCTGGCAGCCGGGCCCTTCTACTGGCACCCTTAACCCGCTCATGCGCAGCTAAACCCTATGGGTGGCATGGTGGGCAGCCCGCCCAGGCCGCCACCTATCGGGTTAACCTGCGCATCAAAGGGCCCAGGCCGCCACCTATCGGGTTAACGTGCGCGGTAACAAGCGCGCGAGCGACGACAACGACGAACCAGAGCAATTTCGCACGTAATTCCCCTCCACATATTTCAAACTTTGAAATCCGACCGTTG